>JAKIYU010000045.1 GCA_022708385.1 Bacteroidota bacterium
ATAATATGCCTCTCACTTCGTAAAATCATGAATTACTCTAATTATGAGGTGTCTAAACTTTTATTGTATTAATTTTGGGGAAAGTTCAGTTAGATTTATGTAAATAAAAAGTTTGTGTTTGCAATGACAACAAACCTACATAAATTTTAGAAACGAAAAATAAAAAAATCAGATTTCCTTTGAGGTGGGCTCAGTGTAAAATAGGTCCATTATTAAAATCATGGCCGTAAAGCTCCAAAAAGGCACTGAAGCCTTGTCGGTATCAAGGAAATTATTCATAAGTCCATGTATGTAATAAGTGCATAAACCAAGCACTGCGCCTAAAGCAATCATTCTGGCATTCTTATTTGAAGTTTTTTTATATACACGAACCCCTGTAAACAAAGTAGCAACTACAATAAATACGACACTCAGCATACCCAAAACACCAGATTCTGACAGCGGGCCTATATATTCACTGTGGGCATTCCCCATGTCGCCGGCATTGGTACTGATGATGGTTTTTTCTTTTGAAAACTGAAAGGGTGCATAAACAAGCTGATAGGTGCCCGGCCCCCAGCCAAAAACCGGACGCTCTTTAAACATCCTTATTGCTGATGCCCACCTGTTAATTCTTTCGAGATTAGAAGCATCGGTTGATATATTGGCAATGGACTGGATGTGCTCGCTGTATTTTTCAGATGAGTCCTGCTTGTTTTTTTTCAGTTCCATTATTATTTCTGCCCTGAACATAAAAAACAAGCCTGTAAGAACAAAAAAAATTGCGAAAACAAATTTAAAATTTATTTTTAGCTTCAATACCAAAAAGACCCCAAAAACACCTGCAAGACTAAGCCAGGCAGCCCGGCTGTATGATAACAAGACCCCCATAAAAAGTATTATAGTCAAGCCTGCGGCAATAAAACGCTTTACCTTTGTATTTGAACTGTCGAAGATAAAAGAAATAATAAATGGTAACATAAGCGCTATAGTACTTCCATAAGCGGTATGGTCATTAAAAAAGGGGTGTACTATCCAGGTGCCCACCTGCCTGTCAAAACCATAGGTTGCATGATTAATAGTGTTGTAAATAATTACACCGGCTAATGGAATGCAATAAACCCACACAAATAATTTAATATTTTTTATTTCTTTAAACAACAACAAACCAAAAAAGAAAAAGGTACATACAAACCACAACCTGGCTGTAAGATATTTAAAAGATACCAGGGGATGTACACTTGTTATTGAGGTGATCAACATCCAAAATAAGTTGAATATAACAGCTATAGTTATAGGGTGTTTCAATAATCTTTTGTCAAACAGGTGTCCATCGTATATTACTTTAATAAGAAACAGCAAAAGCACTGCAAACATCATTGGTTCCGTAGGAATAGACACACCTACGTTGATATCCATGTCTTCAAGTTTAACCGACAAAGGTGTGCAGAAAGCTATGAGCAATATAAATTTATCAAGCGAAAAGAAAAACCAAAAACCTAAAAAGAGAAGCAACGGTAAAAAACTGAAGTAATAAAACTCATGCGCAACAAAAATGGCATTGGCCGCAATAAATACAGCACAAAGAATATAAAAAAACCGTTTTTTTAAAAATTCTTCCCTTTCCAAAATTTATTTCTTTTGTTTTTCAAAATAAAGTATAACCATAAACGAAATTATCATAGCTGATAGGGTCGAAATAAAAACTATAAGCCACCGAATTGGATATACCTTTTTATCGGCAGGTACAGGACTGCTTACCAAATTTGTGTAAGTCAGTTCTTTTTTTACATCACGCAGCGCAATTTCGTGCTCGGTTTTAATTTCAATATACTGTTCAATAAGGCCTTCCAGAATGTCATTCAGAAGAATATAATCCCCCCCCTTTTTCTCAAGATTTTTTTTAAGTTGTTCAACTCCTTTTGTATTAATATGAGAAGCGCCAGCACCATCAATAGTTTTCAAAAAGCCCTTGGTAACCTCTACGGCCTGTGATTTATAATCAATAATATTATACTCCGAACTCAGCTCTTTAAGCAAATTCATAACAGAGTCAATCTGATGCTCTTTCATCTTCATCTGATTACTTGTTATGACGAGCACTTCCTCGGATTTTTGTCTATGCATAGACCTTACTTTTCTGTTGAAAAGATTAATCATTTCTTTAACCATCTCACACGCTCTTACAGGGTCTTTATCAAGCACCTCAAGCATAACCGACTCATATTCAGTCTTTTTTATGGTCACATTGTCATTGTATTCTCTTATTAATTCACTGTAATAATGCGTTTTGTTCGGATTTATCTTATAATAATGTAACAAATCAAATTTAACAATCAGGCTGTCGCGCAGCTCATCCGACCTGAATAACTGGAGCATCTGCTCTGTAGCGGTTTCCGATGAATACGGTATGAGGTTTGACGGATAAATAACAGCATACGATTTATATTTGGGTTCTATAAATGTCGGCCCCGAAAAAACTGAAGATAATACAATGCTTCCCACAAACACTATTAACAAATGCCATCTCCATTTGCCTAATGCAACCATAATTTTGATATTGCTCAGTGGTTTTTCCATATTTAAAAGACTTTGTAAGATTATATTTATTTTCGGAATTTTTAATTTGGCTTTCCCCCAATGGGGTTTTATAATCAGTCAATTTTGCGGCAACTTTAGCGACGGCATCTTGGCATTCAACTGAAACTTACCCAGGTTTTCAATAATTATAATTACGATGAGAGCCAGCAAGAGTGTGAAAAATGTTGAAATAACAACAATCAACCAACGTATCGGGTATGACTTTTTTTCTGCCTTATAGGCTCTGTCAACAATAAACTTATGAGGCAATTCCTGCTCAGCATCAATCTTGGCTTCCTCGTACCTCGCTTTAAGAGCACTCATTTGTTTCTTCTCATGCTCGAGAGCGTCTCTCAAAGACACATAACCACCAGCATATTCAGCCAGATTATCTAATTGCTTCTGAAGCGCTTCGGCACCTTGTTTATTATTTTTTGACAATGCTATTGCCAGTTGTTCGGTAATTACCTGCGACTGACTTTCATAATCATGTACACCATGTTTTCTTAACACCGACATAGAATCTTCCATCGCTTTTATTTCATCACTCTTTTTAACATACTCAGCTTTTACAATTTCAAAACCTTTTATGGCCCTCTCTTTTTGCATCTGGTTTTTAACGGTATCCAGAAGTGCCGAAATGTCATTCGCAATATCTGCTGCCTTTTGTGGATCTTTATCCATCACATTTATTTCAACGGCCATGAATTCAGTGCGTTTAAAAGTGATGTTATCCTCATATTCTTTATACAGTTTGGTCATTTTATACTTCGACGTGGTGTCAATATCATAATGAGACATAAGATTATGCTTTTGAATAATCCTATCCCTAATGACACTCGAGTTCAAAATTTGAAGTAATTGCTCGGCTTGCTCCTGCTCTCCAAACTCAAGAATATCCTGTTTGGCCGTTTTGGTCTCACTCAGCAAAGCCTGGGATAAAGCATTACTTGCTGTTGGAAACATGACCACAGTCGATTTATACTTGGGTGTTATAAACCATGGCGATAAAAAAAATGAAGACAACAATACAGAGACTATAACAACAATAAATAAATGCAACCGCCATTTGACGAGAAAATAGAGAAAATTTGTCGAGTCAAAATCTTTTTTCACTGTTTGTTCCTGATTCATATCTATTTGATTTTCTTAATATTCTTATTCTGTTTAAATATCCCTTTTAACCCAAATTACGCATTAGCGTAATTTGCCCTTTGGGCCGACGAAAAACGAAGTTTTTGTCGGGGTTAACCCTGACAAAAAGTTGCAAAAAGCAACTTTTTCGTCAATTAAGCAATAGAAATTTTCTATTGCTTAATCTGGGTTTAATAAAGAATGCCAAAAGTAAACAAAAAAAATTAAACGAATGATATATATATTCAAATCGCTAATAATAAACTATTTAACATCGCCCTACACCAAAGTATGCCTGTTATGAATAAATTTTATTAATGCCTTCACATTTAATAACTTAATTAAAAAGGCTAAGAAGACCGCCAAAATGACAATGCCTGTTACCTTGTACGGCCAGGTAATATCGAAAAATGTTGAAATATAAGCAAACAGCGCCATAATAAGCACAAAAGAAAATAATGAAAGTATATATTTTACATTTAATTTAAGGTTTAATATTTTTACTGCCACCAGTATCTGCAATACAAAAACCACATACTGAGTTACAATACTTGCTATAGCTGAACCTAAAGCTTTTAAATGTGGTATTAATAAAAAATTTAACAGGATGTTCACCACCACACCCAGCAAAGCAATCTGATTAAGTTGTTTCAGGTTGCCATTTGCTGTAAGCAAAGTACTGATAATATATGAACCTGAGATGGCCACAAAGCAAATCATTAAAATTCCGAAAACATCGGCCGATAAAGCTACGTTCTCGTGATACAGCAAACCCATAATCTCTTTTTTATAAAAAAATGAACAAACTGCCACAATAATTGCCGGAATTATTATCAATGAAAATGACAATTTAAGCATTTCATCGATCTTTTCCTTTTCTTTAAGCATTTTTGAAAAAATAGGCAATAATAAAACTGAAAACAAATAAGCAATCATAAAACCGGCATCGAGTAATCTGAAGGCTGCCGCATATACGCCTGCATAAAACGAACCGTCGGGTAATATACGTTCTAACATAATTCCGTCAATGCGGTAATAAAAATTCATCAGCAAGACCAATAATGCGAAAGGAAAACTGTATTTAAATACAACCAAATAAAAAGGCACACTCCAACGCACTTTTTTAAACTCAGCTTTCCGAGCCACTATTATAAAGGCAACAAAAAATGTAATCAGGTAACCGGCTGTTTGTGAATACACAAACCAGGTTATTTCAAACTTACCACCTCCGATATCCGTCCACAACAACACGCCGCATATAATAATCATCAGTAGCTTATCGAGCGCCGACAGCATACTGTCAGTCCGAAACATATACAAGCCCGAAATATTGGAGCGCAAATAAAGAATAAAAGAGGCTAAGAATTGATTAAAACACAAAAGCAACAACAAAAACACCTGCTCCCTGGTATATGAAAACAATACAACATACAGCAAAGTAATCAACAAATACAAACCGGCTAAAAACAACTTCATAACAACAATACCCGAAAAATGCTTATTCAATAGTTGATTATTCTGAGCTATATTCCTGTTGTTGAAATTGGTAATCCCCAAATCGAGGAAAATATTGAACAAAAAAGAAATATTGAGCAGGGCAAAATAAGTCCCATAACTTTCAGCGCCTGTAATATTCTGAACAGTACGGTCAATCCCAAAAATCCAAAAAGGCTTTATAAGCAGATTTAATGTAAGAATCAATATCAGGTTGCTTACAAATTTCCTTTTCATTCACCTGCAGGTTTACTTATTTCAATGACACAATACCAGGCATATTTTCGAATACAGGGCATTAACCCGAATATAAAACGGTCAGTTTTATCAAGTAGCTTCAAAAGCCCGTTATAACACCTGAAATTTCTGAAAGGCACGGCAAAAATTGTTGTAAGATGATAATACTTTACGGTGGATATTTTAAAGAATGCTTTGACAAAATCAATATCCCTGGTAGTTAAAGGGTGCTCGTCAACAGTACGCATACGGGGTGTCAGCTTTCGGTATATATTGATAAAGACATTATGCCCGAGTGGTTCATAAAAAAAAGCCTTTCCCCCTTTCTTCAGCACCCTGTCAATTTCACAAAACGCCTTTTCAAGATTAAGATGATGCAGAATAGCATTACCATAAATCAGGTCAAAACTTTCCGACTCAAAGCTTAAATTCTCAGCATCCATTTCAATAAATTTCAGATTGTTCAGACCCATTTCCTGTGCAAGTCTGCAGGCATTGTTTATGGCATAATCGGATATGTCAACAGAAGTTACGGTGTTAGCATATTGCGCCAGTATAAACGAATGGCTTCCGGGGCCACAACCATACTCCAACACATTTTTACGTGTTCCGTATTTCTCAAGCAATGCAGCTAATGCTTCAAAAGAAATTTTATGAACAGCATAATACTTGTCGGCACTCTTTCTTACACCTTCGCTAAAAGCCGTATTATGATACTGTTTTTCCCTTTGAAGGCGTTCTGTCATGTGAGATACATTATAATAATATGTGTCCTAACTAAAAAACCATAAATTTATTTTATATTGTTGAAAAAAAATATTTGTTAATTTTCAAATATTTATACAAAATTCATCTATCATTGTTTATATTTGTTTTTTAATAGAAACATTCACTTAAATAATATTATCATGAAAAAGATATTTACCATATTAATTTTATTAGCCCTTGCAGCTACTGTTTATTGCCAGTCCGAACCGCGTCAAATGACCAAAGCAAGACTCTATAAATCCAAAGGACAGTATAACGAATGCTTAAAACTTATGGATGCTGTTATTTTAGAACAACCCGATTTTGCGGGCGCCCGCTTTTACAGGGGAGAAGTACTTTATGAAATGGAAAATTACAGCGAAGCCATTAAGGATTTCGCCAACGGCATCAAAATTCTTAACCTGAAAACCGTTATTGCCTACAACCAAAGCGGTATGTGTAAACTAGCCACCAAAAATTTTCACGGTGCTATTGAAGATTTTTCCAATGCCATCGAAATCTTTCCCGAGTATTACGAAGCCTATGTCAACAGGGGTGATGTTAAAATTGAAATCGTCGATTACAAAGGTGCTATAGCCGACTATACCAAAGCCCTTCTTATTGACCCGAGGCATGCTCCCGCTTACTATAAAAGAGGTTTGGCTAAAGTAAAACTGAATAATTATGCCAGTGCCATTGAAGATTTTGAAGCAGCTATTAAGCTCAATTACAACACATGGGAGGTTTACAACGACATGGGATTCTGCAAATACAACCTGAGCATGTATAAAGAAGCCATTGAAGACTACAACAAAGCCATCAAAATAGATGAAAAACAAGCAGCACCACATAAAAACAAAGCCGATGTATTAAAAGATCTCAGAGATTTCGACAATGCATTACTTTCTTACAAACGGGCTTACATCCTCAACCCCAACTTTGCTGAAGCTTATAACAAAAGCGGGCTTGTATATTTCGAACTGGCCAAATATAAAGATGCCATTGCTGATTTTACAAAAGCTATCAGCATCGACCCAAAACTCGAAACAGCTTATTTTAACAGGGGGCGTGTGCTAAGAATTATTGGAAAATACAAAGAGTCTGTCAGCGATTTTGATAAGGTCATTGAAATGAACCCCTTACATATTGCAGCCTTCATCAACAGAGGCAATACAAAAAGAGACCTGGGCGATTTTCAGGGCGCTATTGAAGATGCCGATATTGCTATTGAAATTGACAAAAATAATCCTACTGCTTATTTTCTGAGAGGTTATGTCAAAAATTATATTCCCGATTACAAAGCCGCCATCGAAGACTATACAAAAGCTCTGGAACTCAACATTAGTAATGCCTACAGGGTACTGCACTTCAGAGGAAGGGCTCGCATGTCTATCGGCGACACCTTAGCAGCTGCCGAAGATTTCAAAAAAGTAATAGAACTCATCGAAAAAAGCGAAGTGAAAGACTACTCCGTTTTAGCCTACTCCTATTTCTTCCTCGGCCAAAGCGCCAAAGCCATTCAATCACTTAATGTGGAAATTGCCGACAGGCCATACAATCCCTGGTCGTACTACAACATGGCTTGCCTTTATTCTCTTATGAACCGTACCGAAGAATCACTGAAATACCTTGATATGGCTCTCGAAAAAGGCTTTAGCGAAATTGACCACCTGCGTAAAGACGAAGACCTTAACAATGTCAAGAAAACTAAAGAATTCAAAGACCTATTAAACAAACACGCTTTTATTTATTAGCCTTTTTTAATCTGAGACAGCAACTTTTTCGATTGGTTTCTTTGAGGCGCTTTTCCATTTGTTGGTTAATAATTATAGCCTTGCCTTTTGTTGGTTTTTGCAATATACTCCAACAAGAAAGCTCTTCCTTAAAAAACATTCAGAAATCTGCAGCTGAGGACTCATCAACCGTACTCCGCCTCAACTATAAAGCGCGAAAAATTATTTCTTCAAACCCCGAAGATGCTTTTAAATTAACACGGCGCGCTCTGGAACTATCCAGAAAAATTGGTTTTCAGAAAGGAACTGCACTAAGTCTCAACGGAATGGGCATTGCATCGTATTATTTGGGCAACTACGAAAACGCACTTAAATATTACGAAAGCGCTCTGCTTGTTTACAATAGCCTCAATGACTTCCTTATGGAGGCAACCATTAAAGCTAACATCGGCAATATTTATCATATTCTCGGCAATTACAATATCGCTTATAGTTACTTCAAATCCTCTCTCGAAATTTCTATCCGGCATTTCTTACTGGAACGCACAGCCACAACGCTTGGCAGTTTGGGTATTCTGTATTACGACCAGGCAAAATATGCAGCCGCCCTCAATGTTTATCTTAAAACGCTAAAAATTAGAGAGGCTCTTAATGACAAACAGGGCATTGCCTATACCTTAAGCAACATTGGCTTAATATATGACGACCAGGCTCAATATAACAAAGCTCTCGGTTATTACAAAAATGCCATGATGATACTAAAAGAAATTCAGGATAATGACGGCCTTTCTGCCACCCTTAACAACATGGGGCTTGTGTATTATAACATCAATCAAACCGACACTGCACTGCATTTTTTTCAGGAATCCCTCAATCTTGCCATTAAAACAAATAATAAGGCCATTATACGCTCGTGCTATAACAATATTGGTGACATTTATAAAAGCAAGGGCGATTATAAAAAAGCAACCCACTTTTACAAACTTACTCAGGAAATTAATGCTCAACTGAACGACAGCAAGTCTGAAGCCATTACATTAAACAGTATAGCAGACTTATACAAGCAACAAAAGGCTTTTGATAAGGCCATTGCATATTTTAATGAAAGCCTGGATTTATCAAAACAGTCGGGCGACAGATTTATGATAAAAGAAAACCACAAAAACCTGGCTTCGGTGTATGCCATTACCAATAATTACAAACTGGCTTATGAACATTTTTTAACGTATTTCGAAATGAACGAAGAGCTCTTCAAAGAAAGTCAGCGACAACTGGCTGATATTCAGCATCTTTACGAAAACGAAAAAATGAACAACGAAATGCGTTACCTGAAACAAATGAAGGAAGTACAGGACTTGAGACTTGAGCGCAATCGGCTATTAATATATGCTTCTTTTACCGGAGTGGCGCTACTAATCTTTATATTATCCCTTATTTACAGGGCAAACCGGCTTAAAACAAAGGCTAACGAAAAACTGAAATTACAAAACGTAATCATCGAAAAACAAAAACAGGAAATTGAATCAGAAAAACAAAGAGCCGACAGCCAGATACTTGAAATTCTGAAAGCCAATTCAAACCGTTTGCAGGAGGAAACTTCAGGTGCTACTATCGACGATTATCGTATGGTGGCTGCACTTTTCAAGAAAATGGAAAACGAAAACCTGCACTCAAAAATTGAACTACTTAAAAACGAGGTCAATCCACACTTCCTTTTCAACTCGCTCAATAACCTTGTGTCGCTTATCGAAGAAAACCAGGCTGTAGCGGCCAATTATGTCCAGGAACTGTCATCGGTATATCTTTATGTGCTCCGTTCGAAAGAAAAAGAACTTGTAGAACTGGTCGATGAAATTAACTTTGCCCGCAGCTATTCGTTTCTGCTTTTCAGGCGTTTTGGCAACAACCTGATTTTTAATATGCACATCGACGAAGCCCATCACAAACTTTATGTCCCTCCACTTTGCATGGAGCTTCTCATCGAAAACGCCGTGAAACACAACATTGTGACCGCTGCAAAACCCTTAACCATTGAAATTTACGTCGAAAACAACTACCTCGTTGTACGCAATAACCTGCAACCCAAAAATACAGCTGTTACTTCTACTAAAGTAGGCCTGAAAAATATCGAAAAAAGGTATGCCCTGCTCTGCGAAAAAAAAATCGAGATAATTAAAACAAAAAAAGAATTCATTGTTAAATTACCCCTCATTGATTTAACATAAAATGTCTTAAATATTATCTTTGCATAAATAAAAATTCAAAATGAAAGTTCTTATCATTGAAGACGAAAAAGCCGCTTCCGACAGGATGCAACGTTTACTAAAAACAATTGATACCGAAATAGAAGTCCTCGGTATTATTGATACAGTCGAAGGCGCCATCAACTGGTTCGCCAACAATCCTGCACCCGACCTTGTTTTTATGGACATACAACTCCTCGATGGACTCAGTTTCGAAATTTTTCAGGAAGTGGATGTCAAAGCCCCTGTTATTTTTGCCACATCATTCGATAACTACGCTATACAGGCCTTTAAAGTAAGCGGCATTGATTACATTCTGAAGCCCGTTGATATTGAAGAACTCAAAAAAAGCCTCAGTAAATTTAAATTACTCAGGTCTTCTTTTAATAAAACCACCCAGCCGCAGGTCGATTCGCTTTACGACTCTATGCATGTCAGCCGCAGCCAGTATAAAAACCGTTTCCTGCTCAAAAGAGGCCAATCGTATGCTTCAGTGGCCGCTTCCGACATTTATTGCTTTTATATCGAAAACCAGATTGTTTCTCTGATAACTTCCGGCAAGAATCTTTTCAGTGTCGATTACAATCTCGACGACCTCGAACAAATACTGAACCCCGAAATGTTTTTCAGGGCTAACCGGCAGTGTATTCTTAACATTAATTCTATTGCTTCCGTTCATAATTATTTCAACGGAAAACTCAAAGTGCTCCTCAATATTCCTTTTAATAACGAAATTATTATCAGCCGCGAAAAAGCATCGGCTTTTAAAAAATGGCTCGATTCTTAAAATTCGATTAATTTTTTCCCATATTTTATTATTGCTGTTTTTTTTCAAAAATATTTTCTTTCTTTGCTTATTAATTCAGCATTTCAATATTAATACGCCATGAAAAAAATACTTTTTTTCTTAATCTTCTGTTCTGCAATAAAAATATTCGCACAAGATAAAAAAATGAATCTATTATTCGAAAACAAAGATTTTTGCAAATGTGTCGAGCGATACGACAAATTAGCCTCAGATGAAAAAAGTAATGAAGATTTATTTTTACGTACCGCCTCACTTTTTCAACTTCATCAAAGGCCAGATGCTAAATGCGAAATAAAAGACCCCTTTAGTAAGGCGGTTAAAAGTTTCGTGCGCCTGCAAAAAGCAAAAGGGGGACCCGAGGTAAAAGATTTTAATAAACTGAAAAACGACATCCTGAGTACGGGCGTTAAACAATACAACCAATTAATAATCGAAAAAAAATTCCCCAAAGCCCTGCAACTTATCGAAGCGCTTAAAGAAATTGAACCCAAAGCCAACTTTCTTATGGCTCAGGCTTTTTGCGAAAATGAACAACTTAATACATCAGGTATTCAGAATGCCCGCTACGCTATTACTTCATTCAGCAATATTAAAGATAATGCTGATATTGCTGATTTTACTTTTCATCTGAACAATCTCCTTTTTAAACTCGACAGCACACAGGATAAAGGATTCAGACTTATTGCCGATTCTGCCATTATTGTTTTGAATGGAAATGAACAAACAGCCAATATCATTTTTAGTAACTGGAAAAAAGAAATGCTGTTTTTCAAAAATAAAAAAGACTACGACAACCTGTTTAAAACTATAAACACCTATTGGGTTAAATATCCCGAAAAACCTAATTGGACTGAAGAAATAGCACAAATTGTTATAGCACCGGCCGATAGCATGGCCAAAGAATTTGCAGCCGATAATATTAAAATTAATTTCTTGTTTGCCTGCTGCAATTACCTTTCAAAAGCACGCGAAAACTTACCCCTAACTCTTGTCGCAAAACTCACTTCAGCACAATACTACAAACTACCTGTTTCCAACAAAGCAATTCCATTAAATTATGCTTCACATAGTTTCGGCCTCAAAAACAGTATTAAATTCGAGAACCCAACCACAAGAACTATTCACGAAATCTCTTTCAGCCATTCCATACCAAAATCCGAAGTGATTAATATAACTAACTTTTTTTGGCACGAAGCACCTAAGGTTAAAAGAGCCAGACTTGCCAGCGAGCTGGTAAAAAAAGAAAGCTTTAATCCGTATCTGCTCGACAGCCTTTGCCATGTTTACCTAAACAAGTTCCGAACCGAAAACAACCGAAATGCACTCAAATGGAATAAAGAGGTTTACAGAGCATCAGTACAACATGCCTCAACTATGGCCTGCATTGGTAATGCTTTTAATAAAGAAGAAATCAACCCCATCTATGGACACCCCGATTCAATAAAAGTATATCTGGATTTAACCAATGGTTGCGCTGGAGAAAATATACAATCAAATATTTTTGCTAACGGAAAAATCACATATAAAGAACTCGCCGATAAAATTATTCAACAATGGGCCAACACTCCTGATTTCAAAAAAAACATGCTCGACAATAAGTATGTTTCCGGTGCGGTCTCTTGTGCAATAGTATCGGATTATCCCCAATGGGTGTACCTTAGCGACAAAAACTTATCCTCAAAGCATCATCCCGAAATTAATAAATTGTTTGAAATAATTCCCACCCTCAAAACTGCATTGCCCTCGCCAAAAAATCTTTGTTTCTCTGTTCAGCATTTCTCTTGTAAATAATTTTCTAATATAATTAACATTTATTGTATTATTTTTTATTTTTGTAGAAAACTCCGATTATTATGACTTGGTCAATTATTATCACACTGATTTTGGCGGGCTTATTTTTTCTGATACTCGAAATACTCGTATTTCCCGGCACCTCAGTTGTTGGCATTGTGGGTTTTGTTTTGCTTATCGTTGCTATATGGGGTGCCTATTCCTTTCATGGAACTAGCTATGGGCATTACACCCTTATAGCCACATTCAGCCTGACTTTTCTTGCCCTGTTCTTTTCACTACGGTCCAAAACTTGGAAAAAATTTTCCCTCGAACACGAAGTTGATGGCAAAGTCAATGTCATTGACGAAAACGCTATTAAAACAGGTGATACCGGCACCACTGTTTCACGTCTAGCACCTATGGGAAATGCCCTTATAAATGGCGAAATTTACGAAGTATCAACCAATGGCGACTTTATTGACCAGGAAAAAGAAATCATTGTAATTAAAATTGAAAAAAATAAAATCATTGTAAAACTTAAAAACAATTAACTATGCAACCAAATGTCGGAATTATTATTGCCATCGGTGTGGCTTCTCTCATCGGTTTATGGCTCATTTTTTATTTTATCCCTGTTGGGCTGTGGTTCTCCGCACTGGTATCAGGTGTCAGAATACCTATCATTCAACTCGTTCTTA
>JAKIYU010000046.1 GCA_022708385.1 Bacteroidota bacterium
ATGCCCGATAAAATTTTACGAATCAGATTGTGTTTCATAGCCGGTGTGTTTTTAAGTTATTAAAGCAGGTCGTTGGCCAGATTGGCCAGTTCGGAGCGTTCGCCTTTTTCGAGGCGGATATGTGCATAGATAGCGTGTTTTTTAATTCTGTCGATGAGATAGGATAAGCCGTTACTTTGTGCGTCGAGGTAAGGGGTGTCGATCTGGAAAATATCGCCGGTAAAGATAATTTTGGTGTTTTCGCCGGCTCGTGTGATAATTGTTTTTACCTCGTGGGGGGTCAGGTTCTGGGCTTCGTCCACAATAAAGCAGATGTTCGAAAGGTTGCGTCCCCTTATATAAGCCAGGGGTGTAATGACCAGTTTTTCATCTTCCAGGTCCTGGTTTATGACCTTAAACTCCCTGTCTTTCGAACTGTACAGGTTTTGAATCATTTTCAGGTTGTCCCACAGGGCTTCCATGTAGGGGCTTATTTTCGACTTTATATCGCCGGGGAGGAAACCAATGTCTTTGTTGCTCAGCGGCACAATAGGCCTGGCCAGGTAAATCTGGTTAAAATTATTGCGTTGTTCGAGGGTGCCGGCCAGCGCCAGCAGGGTTTTTCCGGTACCGGCTACTCCTTGTAAAGTAACCAGTTTAACATTGGGATTCATTATGGCGTGCAGGGCAAAAATCTGTTCGGCATTGCGGGGCGTTATTTTATGACAGACTCTTTTTTCAACCCTTTCGATGAGTTGGGTAAGGGGATTATAAAAAGCAAGTATGGATTTGTTTTCGTTTTTAATAATAAAATAATGATTGGCTATAGGGTCTTCTATTCCAACATCCGACGGGCTGCAATAGCCGTTTTTATAGATGTTGTCGATGATATCGGAGCTGATATTTTCGAGGGTTGACTTGCCGGTATATAACTTGGTGAGGTCTTTTATTTTGCCGGTTTCAAAATCTTCGGAAGGTATATTCAGCGATTTTGCTTTCAGCCTGAGGTTTATATCTTTTGATACAAGGATTACTTTTCGTTTGGGATATTCTTCGATGAGCGACAGGGTGGCATTTAGAATGCGGTGGTCAGCCTTGTTTTCCGAAAAAACAACACAGGCATCTATTTTACTATTTTGGCTCATCACCACTTTAAACATGCCTTTTGTAGGTTCAGGGCCAATAGGAATCCATTCCCTGAGGGTGTAATTGCTCGATAACTCGTCGATAATGCGGGTAAACTCCCTGGCTTCGAAATTGATGGTGTCGTTGCCTTTTTTAAAATTATCGAGTTCTTCGAGTACGGTAATGGGAATAGCTATATCATTGTCCTCAAAACTGTTGATGGCGTTATGGTTGTGAAGAATAACGGAGGTGTCGAGAACAAAGATTTTCTTTTCGGAATTTATTTTTTTTGCCATTTTAATTAATCAAATTTAAGGTGTTTAATAGTAAGACCATTATTAATTAACTCGTTGAGCGCATCAATACCTATTTGCAGATGTTCTTCCACAAAATTGGCCGATACTTTCTTGTCGCTTTTTTCTGTTTTAACGCCCGAAGAAATCATGGGCTGGTCAGAAACAAGGAGTAGGGCCCCCATGGGAATATGGTTGGCAAAACCGACGCTGAAAAGCGTGGCTGTTTCCATATCAATACCCATGCAGCGTGTTTTTACCAAATACTTCTTAAAACTGGTGTCGTATTCCCACACACGGCGGTTTGTAGTATAAATAGTGCCTGTCCAGTAATCTTTTGTGTGCTCGCGTATGGTGGTCGAAATGGCTTTTTGAAAGTTGAAAGAGGGCAGAGCAGGTACCTCCGGAGGCAGGTAATCGTTTGAAGTTCCTTCACCTCGTATGGCTGCTATGGGTAATATAAGGTCGCCCAGTTTGTTTACTTTTTTTAAACCACCGCACTTTCCGAGAAAAAGACAACCTTTGGGATTAATGGCACTGAGCAGGTCCATAATGGTAGCGGCATTAGCGCTCCCAATACCAAAATTGATTATGGTAATATTGCCAAAGGTGGCACTGGGCATCGAGCGTTCGGTACCCTGAGGGATAACTTTGAATTTTTCGCAAAATAACTGGATATATTGATTGAAATTTACCAGTAAAATGTATTCTCCGAAATCTTCAAGCTCTGTTCCCGTATAGCGTGGAAGCCAGTTGCGTACTATTTCGTATTTTGTTTTCATGCACGATGGGTTATTATAACTTTGCAAAAATAGTCAAAAAAATACTGAAGGCACACATTATTACAAACTGCTTAAACCCAAATATATTTTATTTTAAAATTGATTAATTTTGTTGTATAGTTTTAAAAAAGGTGCGATGCTTAAACTGAATCTTCCGGTTTACGAATTTAAAATAATCAGGCAAAAAGAGGCACTTAAAATATTTGACATCTATAGGAAATGCTATGTTAAACTGACACCTGAAGAATGGGTGCGACAAAATTTTCTGAGATACCTTACCGAAGTTAAAAAAGTACCCGTATCGCATATTAAAACCGAAGGTGCGTTGCATTTGAACGACTTAAAAAAAAGAACGGATGCTGTAGTCTTTGATAAGGAATTTGTCCCTGCGGTACTCATCGAATTTAAAGCACCTGATGTTTTATTAAGTGAAAAAGTGTTCGAACAGATAAATATTTATAGCATGGTTGTGGCTGCCAGATATGTGGTTGTAACCAACGGAATGACACATTATTATGCAAAATCGGGAGGGTCAGGACAAAGAGTCGAATTTATCAATGATTTACCCGAATATTGTAATCTGTAGTTTTTTTTTGTATATTTATATTTTTTTTAGAAAATATGGCCAACCTTAAACATATAATTACATTTATTTTCTTACTGGCTTTTTCGGTTTCTTTTTTTGCACAGTCTGTCGAAAAGTTCGACCAGTCGCAGCTAAAAAACTTGGAAGCAGGGAAAGATTATTTGGAACAGAAACTTATAATCAAACTGCGCGACAGCTATCGCCATGTTTTTGAAACCAAAGGTTCAGGCCCTTTTGAACATAGATTTCAAAACATAAACGTGCTTGTTGAAAAAATGTTTCCCTATAAGATTGCACCGACTGAAATGCGAAATGCACTTGGCCACCCCCTGGTTGATTTATCGCTCATTTATACAATTACCTTCAGCGAAAATTTAAAAATGGAGGATGTAATGGCGCAACTTAATAAGACAGACCTTTTTGAGTATGTTGAGCCCTATATCATACCTCAGTTATTGTACACCCCCAACGACCCTTTTTTTAGCAACCAGTATTATATTGATAAGATTAAAGCGAATGACGCATGGGATATAAACAAAGGAGATACTAACTTTGTGATAGGTGTGGTTGATTCGGGGACAGACATCACGCATCCTGACCTGATCAACAGTTTGCATTATAATTATTACGATACTATTGACGGGCAGGATAATGATAATGATGGATTTACCGATAATTACCAAGGTTGGGACCTGGGAGAAAACGATAATAATCCGCAATGGACAACCATTGCCCACGGGGTACATGTATCCGGCATTGCTGCTGCCAAAGCCGATAATGGTACCGGCATTGCCGGTGTGAGCTTCAGATGCAAATACCTTCCTGTAAAAGTAACAGACCAGTATGGCGTCATGACCAAAGCCTATCAGGGTGTGGTTTATGCTGCCGACAATTATTGTAAAGTCATCAATTGTTCGTGGGGCAGCACCATACCCACCCAGTTTGGGGAAGATATCGTTAACTATGCCACCTATAATAAAAATGCGCTTGTTATTGCAGCAGCAGGCAACGAGCATAACGAAAAACTTTATTTCCCGGCCTCTTATACCAATGTTTTAAGTGTAGCGGCCACGGATGCCAACGACAAAAAATGGATTGACCCAAACAATAATACGGGCTCCAGCTATAATTATTATGTGGGTATCAGCGCTCCCGGACACCAAATAATGTCAACCTGGGCCAGCGGTACTTATCAGGCCAGTACGGGCACCTCCATGGCCACCCCTGTTGTATCGGGCTGTGCTGCTATTGTTGCTTCTCAATTCCCAAACTACAATCCGACACAGATTAAACAAAAGCTCAAGGTAACCGCCGATAATATTGATGGCATTTCGGGTAATGTCCCGTATGCAAACAAACTGGGCTCTGGCAGGGTAAATTTGTACAAAGCATTAACCCAAAACAACACGCCCTCTGTAAACATGGTGTCGTTTAATCATACCAACGAAGCGTTTGCACAATTTGGCCCCGGCGATACCATTCTGCTTTCGGGTGATTTTGTTAACTATCTCGCACCCACTGTCAATTTAAAATGCACCCTCACATCATTGTCCAATTATATTACGGTTCTCGATTCGGTTATAATTTTCCCGTCAACGATACAGACGATGGATACCACAAATAATTTTACATTTCCTTTTAAGTTGAAGGTTAATGCATCTATGCCCGCAAGCACAAAAATTGATTTCAGACTTAAGTTTACTGATTTGAATTACAGCGAAAAACAATATTTTTCAAAAGTATTTTATGTCGATTATTTCAATATAGATACCAATAAAATTACCCTCACATTTACAAGCAAAAGCAGATTAGGGTACAACGATATTATGCGAACACAAGGCACAGGCTTGCTTTACGAAAACTCAACCTTAAGCCAGCTTTCTTTTGGCGGCTTCATTATAGGTATTTCACCAACACAAGTTTCGGATAATATTTACAGTGGGGTGGCAGGAACATACAACAATTTGTTCTTTACACTTTCAAAAGCACAAAAAATTATTCCCCCTGTCGTTTCAGACTTCGATGCAGTAGCTATATTTAACGATAGCCTGGCCGGTGTAAATAAAGTCGGCGTTGAAATCATTAATAATGCTTATGCATGGAATAATCCGGCTGACGAAAAATATATAATTTATGAATATAAGATTATTAATAAAAACGCCACACAGTTAAATAACTTATATGCCGGGCTATTTTTAGATTGGGATATAGAAGACCGAAAATATCATGTGTCGGATTTTGAACAGTCAATTAAACTTGGTTATTCCTATTCTACTCAGGGTGGTTTTTATCAAGGTATAAAGTTACTTACCGGTGGAAATTACAGATTTTACGCGTTTGATAATGTAAGTGGGATAAAGGTTAAAGATGGTTTTACCAATTATGAAAAGTATTTATCGCTCAGAACAAATAAATATCAGGGGGGTACCAATAATGCCGACAATGATATAGCCAATATATTTGGTTGCGGTCCCTTTGCACCTTATCCTAACGACACCATTACCATAGCATTTGCCATTATACTCGGCGACCACTTTAACGACATTGTTCAAAGCGCCAATAATGCACAGATTAGATATAATGCCATTAACAGCAGTATTTCAAATGCCGGTAATGTACTCTCACAGGTTTTTGTTTTTCCTAATCCTGCTTCCGAACAAGCCCAAATTCTGCTGAACGGCATACAGGGTAATGCCTGTGTGATGGAGGTTTTTGAAGTTACTGGCCGCCTGATTAAGTCAGAAGAAATAAAAATAAGCGGGCAGAATAAGGTACTGACATTGGACACCAGAAATTACAGGAAAGGTGTTTATGTCATCAGAATTCAAACCGGAAACACGATTTTGACACACTCCTTGGTAGTCTATTAGCTCTCAGACGTTATGTCGGAAAAATGAATTACTTTTGATGTCAAATCCATTTTAATAGATGAATAGTATTACAAGAGAGGCGGCCTCTTTTCGCGACCCTTCAGGCTATGTTTTTTACGATGGGGATAATGTTTTCAGAACGATAACCCCCAACTATCGTGAAGTATATGAACATTTTGTGTCTTCGGGTTTGAAAGAAAGTTTGCTGCAATCGAACTGGCTTATTCCATTTACTGAGGTTGATAATAAGTGGGGGATAGAGCCGGTGTATAAAATTCTGCAACCATTAAAGGTGGATCCCCTGACATATCCTTACGAATGGTGTTTTTCGCAGTTGAAAGATGCTGCCTTGCTCACGCTCGGCATTCAAAAAAGAGCCTTGTCGTGCGACATGTCCCTAAAGGATGCATCCGCATTCAATGTGCAGTATGTCAACAATAGACCAGTATTTATCGACATTACTTCTTTCGAAAAATATGTAAACGGAAGTCCCTGGAAAGCGTACAAACAATTTTGCCAGCACTTTTTGTGTCCGCTGTTTCTAATGGTTTATCGCAGCCCTGATTTTGGACATTTGCAAAAATATTTTATTGATGGTATCTCTGTAAACTTTACCTCTGAAATGCTCCCTGTGAGAACATGGTTTAAGGTGTCGGCGCTGACCCACATTCATTGGCATGCGCGGGCACAAAAGCAGTATCAGGATATAAACAATGATGTGCGGCACTTATCGCTTTCAAAAGAAAAGCAAATTGTGCTTATTGACAGTCTTATTACAACAATCAGTTCACTACGGTTAAAAAAACATAAAACGGCATGGAGCCATTATTATAAAGAAACCAACTATAATGATGAGGCCATGTGCAGTAAAAAGAAACTGGTTGAAGAATTTACTGAAAAACTTATTTTAAGAAAAGTGGTTGATTTCGGGGCCAATTTGGGCGCATTCAGCCGCCTGTTTTCATGCAAAAAAATAATGACCATAGCGGCAGACATAGACCCGTATGTTGTTGAGGCAAACTATAACTATGCGAAAGACGAAAAGGATGCTTACCTTTTGCCTCTTGTGGCAGATATATGCAACCTGTCGCCTGCACTGGGCTGGAATAATACCGAGCGAAAACCTTTGTCCGAAAGGCTTCAAGCCGATCTGTCGCTAGCGCTGGCGCTTATTCATCATCTTTTTATTTCTCACAATCTGACTTTTTTACAAATAGCTTCTTTTTTTGCTGCGCATAGCCGGTATTTGCTCATCGAATTTGTTCCCCTTACCGATAAACAGGTACAGCGTCTTATTCGAAACCGCAGCGATAGCTTCGAGGCATACAACGAAATATTTTTTGAAGAAGCCTTTCAGAAAGAGTTTACAATTCTGAAAAAAGAAAAAATATCAGGCTCTGAACGCACATTATACCTTTTTGAAAAGAAAGGCTGAAGCAATGAAAAAAGCTCCTTCTTTACATCCCTGGCTCCTTATACTCTATCCCATACTTTTTTTATACGCCCATAATATAGATGAATTATTGCCCCAAACCTTATTAATGCCCTGTATAATTGCATTGAGCATAGGTTTTTTTTTCTATGCCATCCTTTGGAGTGTTACAAAAAGCCATATTAAAGCAGGCCTCGCCACTTCAGCATTTGCGATAATATTTTATTGGTTTGGTAATTTTCAGGATGTTTTTGCTAGGTTTATAATTCATAACAATGTTCTGTGCCTGATTTTTATTTTGATGTTGTTTGTTTTATTATGCTGGAAAATGTCTTTACATATTGTAAAGCATGAAGTTACTCAAGAATCTGTAAAAAAACTTCTGGTTTATATTTGTGTTTTAATCGGTTTTTTTTTGTTTAATATTATTGCTTCTTATGTATTAGAAAAGGGTTATATCGTAAAAGGAATTATTTTTCTGGGAGTAAATATTTGTCTTATTGCCGCAGCGGTTTTGTTAATCATTAAATTAAAACCTGCCCTCATAACACTTTTTCATAGGTTTCGTACATTTTTTGTTCTTTGTTTTTTATGTCTGGTTTTTTATATAATAATTTACCAGTCTGGTATTAAAGGTGTGTCTCATAGCAAGTTGCTGTTGCTCTTTGTTCCCTTTCTGCTTTTCATATTTGGTCTCACATATTATTTGAAAGAAGGTGTTTTAAAGAAAGCGCTCTTTGTGACCCTAGTTATTATTTTTTCTGTAGTGCTGTTTATCTTTGCATATTTATTCCGATTAACCCTTTTTTATAATCTGATACCTGAGCTTTTTGCCGCTATGTTCTTGACATGGTTGGTTTTAAGCATTATTTTTTCGGGACATACTTTTTTAAAAATCAATACTATTTTAAATGTGGCATCAGGGGCTTTGCTGTTAATACCTCTTTACAACATAGTTACATTTGAAATGACATATTGGAAGTCGCCTCTGAAGGTAAAAATAGAAGAAATCAGCATCGCCAAACCGGTAAAAACATGCCGTATTCCTGTTTATTACATTATTCTTGATGAATATGCCTCGTCCGAAACCATACATGAATTATTTGGTTACAATAACAGCTCTTTTACCGACAGGCTGCGAAAGTTGGGTTTTTATACCGGCGACTGGACTACCACTTCGGATCAAACAGTTGAAGTTGTTGCAAATGTTCTGAATTTAGGTCATCACCCGCATGGTTTAAGTGGAAGAGATAATTTCAGAGGACTGCAAAATAATTTTGTGTCATATTATTTTAAAAAAGCCGGCTATAAAATATTTCAGTATCCTGTTGCCAGGTACGAAGAGTATATGATTTTGAATGACGCAGACAGTATCATGAAATTGCCTGAAAAAGGAATAAGGGCCCGCATGAATGATTTTAACCGAAAAATTTGGTATTATGCATTAACAAGAAGATATATTAAGCATGATATTAAAAATTACAGAGAGCAGATAAATTATGTTTTTGATAATACCTATAAACTGGCACAAACTTGTAATGATACACCTTTTTTTGTGTATGCCCATATAGTATCGCCGCATGCTCCTTATATTTTCGATAGCTGTGGTAACGAAATCGGCTTTCAAAGTGACGGCTTAAAATTTTACTTGGGACAATATCAATATATTAATGATAAAACAGCCGATCTCGCAGAAAAGTTGATAAAAACACATGCAGGCCGATGCGCAGTAATTATTCAGTCTGACCATGGTCCACGCCTTTCGGAGTCGGGAATACCTACTACAGATGAGCAGAAGTTAAAAATTTTTAGTGCTATCTATTTGCCTGATAAAAATTATGAAATATTTGCGGACAGTTTTTGCATAAATATTAATACTTTTGCATTTGTTTTCAATAAACTGTTTGAAGAAACATTTCCTTTGAAAACAAAAAATGAAGTTACTCAAAAGCCTCGCTAGCTCAGTTGGTAGAGCGACGCACTCGTAATGCGTAGGTCGCCGGTTCAAGTCCGGTGTGAGGCTCAGTACTTATCAGTATTCTTTCAAGCCCTCAATAATTGCGTTTTTGTATTTGGGCTTCTCAATTTCTTTCTTCAAGTTTTTTAATGTATTGAATGGAATATCCACACAGGCGGCATTGGCTATGGCTGCTGGCACACTACCGCCGGTTTCGCTGTGGGCCTGGTAAACCACTTTGATAATACCATTACTGATGGGGGTAAATTCCCAGTACCCTTTAAAGTAAGGTACCCGCACATAATCTTTTTTTTCGGGGATATAATCTTTCTTTCCGGTCATTTCAACAAAGACTGTTTTGGTATTTTCATCCTGAGTCAGGGCATATTGCACTACAATGTCTCTATATGACACTGGCCAGGGAGCCTTCTGAACGAAATAATTGATGCCCTCTGTTTTACTAATGATTTTCAGACGTTTCGATTCTTCACAATCGTACAACCAGTTTTTCTGGTTGTCAACATCGTCGAGTACGGCTACCAGACAGCTTAGTGTACTTTTGACAAGAATTTCGCCTTTATATTCTTTAAATTTCGAGTCAGACACTTCCCTTGTCCATACGCGCACAGCATCTTTTTCAAGAGCTACCTTCCATTGACTTTGACCATAGCAAATGAATGAAAAAAACTGTAAAAACAGAAAAAGAGGTACCGTCGTTTTCATAATTGAAAAATGTTAAAGTTTGTAATCAGGCAGTTTGCCTTTTTTCATTATAAGTTCATTGTCGAAATACACATAGGGTTCTTTAATCAATGCGTCATAATGGCTGCTTACGGCAATACGGCCACCCATCGAAATATTGTTTCCAAAGGCAATGTGAATAGTACCGAACACCTTTTCGTCTTCTAAAATCATACCTGTAAGGATGGCTTTGTAGTTGGTTCCGATACCAAATTCGGCTACTGCACGGGCGTCGCGCCCCGATTTATCAAGAAGTTCGGCAATTTGCTCAGCTTGCGGACCTCCATAAATTTTTTCTGCATAGCCATGAACAATTTCTATAGTAACCGGTGTGGTAATCATGCCTATACCTGCCATAGAACCATCTATAACAATTTTTCCTTCTGTTCTGTCTTCCCATGGGGCCAGATAAACTTCGCCGGATGGCAGGTTGCCGCTTTCGCCTTTGTTGCGCAATACCCCTTTGCTGGGTAATACGGTACGACCCTCGACAGGCATCAGCAGATCGGTACCCAATGCTGTTTTTACCCTGATATTTTTTACACCTGTAAGTTTCTGTACGATGTAATCGGTAAGTGCAATAATTTTATTGTAGTCGGCATTCAGACAGCGCACCATGGTGCCGATAGTAATACCAGGCATAGTGCCCACCCTGACACCCAGCTTAACAGCTTCACGACGGGCATCGGTATGGGTAAGCGATTTAGCTGTGGGACATACCACCACATCGACAAGTTTCATGAGCTCTGCTATGGCTTGAGGCGGTTCCTGTCCGTTAATATCGCGCGATTTTATTTCGACCAGCAGCGATTCTTTACACAAATCTTTTCCAACTTCGTGCAAGGCCTGCCCGATTTCCTTTTTCTGTTCATCGGTAATAATCAGCAGCGTCTCTTCTTTTTGTAACCCCATGCAATCTCGCAGGGCAATAAGTGCGGCATCATTAAGTTCGGTTTTCATACTTATTATGTTTGAGAAAATTAAAAGTACTGCAATATATAAAAAAAAATCCGGTTCGTAAGTATTTATTTTCTTTAATAAAAGAACTACATCTTTTTTATTGGTTATCCCACCTGGCCTTATGTCCTCGTATGTCAAAATGCACCACAGTGCTTCCGGGATAGCGGCCTATACCACCGGTGTTTTTAATAATATCTTTATCGAGGTAATCGTAAACAATTTTTTTGTCTTTATTCTCAATAAAGTACCCGTCTTTATCAACATCGTTTATGTATATATCAATCGCCAGGCCGTATATATGCTGGCTGTAGGTAGCGCCCCCGGTGCGGTTGTTAAAGGAAGGGTAACGATAGCCGTCTTTAATAGAGAAATCATCTGTATAACCATTTTTACGCAACAGCAATATCAGGTCAAGAAAACGATAAATGATTCTTTTATCCAAACACAGATACTGAAAATACCGTGCATCATCCGGAGCTATATCTTTGTAATGCACATGGTCGCGTGGAAGAAATTCTCCTATACGGTAGTGGCCAACCAGGGGGATAAGAGTATCGGCACCTTGTATTTTATAAAAAGTACGACCTTTCATTAATTCACTTTTACTGTAAGTGGTATAACCGGCATATATCAGGTATTCCTTGTCCATGTTTTCGTAAGTGGTTTGTTCAAAGAGGTTCAGCACAGAATCAATAGCTGCATAAGTAAGAATTTCTTGAACTGTGTCGGCTACTGCCGTAGAATCTGCATTGTTGTGCGACGGGGTATTATAAAAATACCTTTGCCATGGCATTATAAAAAGAAAGAGAAGCAGAATAATTCCAAAAAGTCCGAACGCTTTAAACATAACAGGAACAGATCTCATTTAAAAAATAATATTCTTAATAACGTTTAACTTGGAGAAAAAATTTTATTAAAAAACTCTAAAGGCATAAGATTGATAAGTAAAATTATCGTATTTTTAGGCGTTAAATTAATTATTAACCTAAAATTCCTAATAATATGACAGTAGTAGTTACAGGTAAAAACCTGAAAATTGAAGATGTAGTTAAAGTAGCCCGTTTTGGTGAGAAAGTTGAACTGGCTTCGGAAGCGATAGAACGCATAAAGGTATGCCGTGCCATGCTTGAGAAGAAGATTGTAGCCCGCGAAATAATGTATGGTGTAAATACCGGTATAGGCGAATTTTCCGAAATTGTACTTAATGATGAGCAAGTGCAGCAATTCCAGCGCTATTTGATTTACAACCATGCAGCCGGTATCGGAGAAGCATGCCCTATAGAACATGTACGTGGCGCCATGCTCGGCAGGATTAATGTACATGCCAACGGTAATTCAGGTTGCCGCCCCGAAATCACACAAACTTTTGTCGAAATGTTGAACAAAGGGGTTACACCTTATGTGTGCAACAAAGGTTCGGTAGGCGCCTGTGGCGACCTGGCCCCTATGTCGCAGATAGCTTTGCTTATGATGGGCGAAGGCCATGCTTTTTATAAAGGAGAATTTATGTCGGGAAAAGAAGCTTTCGAAAAAGCCGGTATTCCCATACCCGGATTACAGGCTCGCGATGGTTTGGCTGCTATCAATGGGTCGAATTTACTTACAGCTATGAGCGCTATCCATCTTTATGATATGAACCGGTTCTTAAAACAGGCCGAAATTGCTGCCGCTATGTCGCTCGATGCCCTTTTGGCTAACACCAAACCCTATGATGTGCGTCTGCACAAACTTCGCGGGTTCTCCGGAGCCATCAGAAGTGCTCTGTCAATAAAAAAATGCCTTGCCGAAAGTGATATAGCCACCGGAAAAGTTAAAAACAAAGTACAGGATGCTTATTCGATGCGTTCTACCCCCCAAGTTATAGGCGCTGCACACGATGCCATTGCCTTTGCCCGTTCTCAGGTCGAAATTGAACTGAATGGTGTGGGCGATAACCCAATTTTCATTCCTGAAGATAACCTGACTTTAACCGGAGCAAATTTTCAGGGTTCACCTGTTAGCTTACCCATGGACCTGGCCGGTGCTGCCATAACAATGGTTTGTGTGCTTTCCGAAAGAAGGCTTAACCGCTTGCTTAATCCGGCGTTAAGCGTAGGATTGCCCGATTTTCTTACAAAAGGCGCAGGCATGTTCTCGGGGCTTATGCTGAGCCAATATACTGCCGATATGCAGATTGTGGAACAAAGAATTTTGTCTATGCCTGCATCTATTCAGTCTATTCCTGCCGCTGCCGACCAAGAAGATTTTGTAAGTATGGGTATGAACACAGCACTTAAAAATGGACAAATTATGGATAATGCTTATGGCATTCTCGGTATTGAATTTATGGCCGCCGCACAAGCTCTCGATTTCAGAGAACACCAACCCGGAAAAGGAGTTCAGGTAGCTAAAAATGTCATTCGTAAATACGTCGAATTTCTCGATGTTGACAGGCCCCTATATCCTGACCACAACAAGATGAAAGCCCTCGTGAAATCGTGCGAAATTCTTGAAGAAGTAGAAAATTCTATAGGGTCGCTGGAGTAATATTTCAATTAACTTATTATTTAAAACCTGCCTTTTTTTAGGGCAGGTTTTTTGTACGATAGTTACAGGCAAGCGTATGAGCGACCGTGCTAACATCAACGGACGACCTAAATCTGAATTTCCTACAATCTAAAAATCAATATTTCTT
>JAKIYU010000047.1 GCA_022708385.1 Bacteroidota bacterium
TGGCTGCCGTAAGGTCCAGCATTGAAATCAGGGGTGATAAGGCTATTTACAAAAATGTATGGATTGCCGGTGGTAATCCCACACAATGGAACATGGTACACTACGATGTTCAGCTCATTGGCGGTATTGTGCTGCACCAGGGAAAAATATCGGAGATGGCTACAGGTGAGGGCAAAACCCTTGTGGCTACACTGCCTGTTTACCTCAACGCACTTACCGGAAATGGGGTTCATGTTGTAACCGTTAACGACTACCTGGCAAAGAGGGACTCGGAATGGATGGGGGTGCTTTTTGAATTTCATGGCCTTACCGTTGATTGCATCGACAAGCATGAGCCCAATTCCGAACAAAGACGCAAAGCCTATCTGTGCGATGTTACCTATGGCACCAACAGTGAGTTTGGCTTCGATTATTTGCGCGACAATATGGCACGTTCGCACGAAGAACTGGTGCAACGCAAACACAATTATGCTATTGTTGATGAAGTGGACTCTGTACTTATTGACGATGCCCGTACACCGCTTATCATTTCAGGGCCTACCCCTAAAGGCGACAAACAGGAATTTCTCGATTACAAGCCCATTATCGAAAAGCTTTACAATGTGCAGCGCAACCTTATAAACCAGATTCTGGTGGATGCCAAAAAACTCATTAACGATAAAGAAAATGCCGATAATGAAAAACAGGGTGGCATACTCCTGCTCAGGGCTTTCAGAGGACTTCCCAAAAACAGAGCACTTATTAAATACCTCAGCGAACCCGGTATCAAGGTTTTTCTGCAAAAAACAGAAAATATTTACATGGCAGAGCAGAATAAGAACATGCATATCATAGACGATGAGCTTTATTTTGTTATTGACGAAAAACAAAACAGCATTGACCTTACCGACAAGGGCTACGACCTGCTGACAACCTATACCGGCGACCCTAAATTCTTTGTCCTTCCCGATATCGGTTCCGAAATTGTTGAACTCGAAAAAAAAGGATATGATGAAGCTACTTTCCTGCAAAAAAAATCGGAGTTATTGCAGGATTTTGCACTTAAATCGGACAGAGTGCATACCATCAACCAGCTTTTAAAAGCTTATGCCCTTTTCGAGAAAGATGTTGAATATGTCATTATGGACAATAAAATTAAGATTGTAGATGAGCAAACAGGGCGTATCATGGAAGGCAGGAGGTATTCCGATGGTTTGCACCAGGCCATTGAAGCCAAGGAAAATGTAAAAGTAGAAGCAGCCACACAAACTTATGCCACCATCACACTTCAGAACTACTTCCGCATGTATGCTAAACTGGCAGGTATGACTGGTACTGCTGAAACTGAGGCCGGTGAATTCTGGAGCATCTACAAACTCGATTGTGTCGTTATTCCGACCAACAGACCGGTTATCCGTATTGATAAGGAAGACCTTGTATATAAAACAAAAAAGGAAAAATACAATGCTGTAATAGCAGAAATTGTTGACCTTGTAAATAAAGGAAGACCCGTACTGGTAGGTACAACTTCGGTAGAAATATCAGAGTTGTTAAGCAAAATGCTTAACCTTCGCAAAATAAAACACAACGTACTTAATGCCAAGCTGCACCAGAAAGAAGCCGATATTGTAGCAGAAGCAGGAAGGGCCGGTACCGTTACCATAGCCACCAATATGGCCGGTCGTGGTACCGATATCAAATTGGGCGCAGGGGTAAAAGAGGCCGGTGGGTTGGCCATCATTGGTACCGAACGCCATGAATCGCGGCGTGTTGACCGCCAGCTCAGGGGCCGTTCAGGCCGCCAGGGAGACCCGGGCACTTCGCAGTTTTTTGTATCACTCGAAGATGACCTTATGCGCCTCTTTGGTTCCGACCGCATTGCTAAAATGATGGACCGCCTAGGACATAAGGAGGGCGATGTCATTCAGCATTCGATGATTACCAAATCTATTGAACGTGCCCAGCGCAAAGTAGAAGAAAACAACTTCGGCATTCGCAAGCGCCTCCTCGAATACGACGATGTGATGAACTCCCAGAGAGAAGTCATATACAGTAAACGCCGCAATGCTCTTTACGGCGACAGGATTGAAATTGATATTGCCAACATGATTTATGATGTTTGCGAAAACATTACAAATGAATACCAGGAACAACGAGATTTTGAAGGTTTTGAAATCGAGCTGATTAAAATTTTCAACACCACATCGCCTGTTTCCGCCAACGACTTTATACAGATGAGTGCCGAAGAAATAACACAGTTGCTGTACGATGATGTGTATAAAAAACTAAAGATAAAGTCCGAAAGAATTGGCATGCAGATTTATCCCATAATAGACGACCTCATAAACACCAAAGGGCACAAATACGAAAACATCTCCATTCCTTTCTCCGATGGTGTAAAAACGCTGCATGTAGTTGCAAATATGCAGAAAACCTACGAAACAAAAGGCAAGGAAGCATTCAAGGCCTTTCAGAAGTCGGTTACACTGGCCCTTATCGACGACTCATGGAAGGAGCACCTGCGTGAGATGGACGACCTTAAACAATCGGTACAGGGAGCCACCTACGAGCAAAAAGACCCCTTGCTTGTTTATAAACTCGAATCGTATAACCTCTTTAAACAGATGATACTGAAGGTCAATAAAGACATTACGACCTTTATTTACAATGGCAACCTGCCTGTGGCTGACCCAGATGATGTAAAACAAGCCCAGCGCCCGCAACGCACGGACATGAGCCACCTAAAAACGGGCAGGGCCGATGCAATGGGTAACATGAAAAAAGACGAACAACGTAAAGCAGAGCCCGTGCGCGCCGAAAAGAAAATAGGCCGCAACGACCCCTGCCCCTGCGGTAGCGGTAAAAAGTACAAACAGTGTCATGGAAAGTAGTCCTCAAAGCGGCAATAAAGACATAGTACCTATTGCCATTCCGGGTATCCACGATAAATTTTATGTTTACCTGAAATCCCTGCTTAAGAACTTTTCAACCCCGCTGATACTGGATATGGGTGCAGGGCATGGTTATCTGGTAAAAAAGCTGTTCAATAACGGCTACCATGTTCAGGCAGCAGACCTGTATCCCGAATTTATTATTGCGACAAAGTACCCTGTATCCGAGCCGACCTAACTAAGCCACTGCCCTTTCCCGACCATTCGTTCGATGTGCTTATTGCCGTTGAGGTTATGGAGCATATCACTTCCCATGCGTCTCTTTTCAATGAAGCTTTCCGGATATTAAAACCAGGGGGAATACTATTGTTTACCACACCCAACATTCTTTCATTAAAATCGCGTTTCCGTTTTCTTTTTACCGGGTTTTTCTACTCATTCTCTCCCCTGGATTCAAATAGAAATGACGGTTTACAACATATAGCTTCACTCACTATAGACCAATACCGGTACTATGCAATGAGCAGCGGTTTTTCCGACTTTGATGTTTCTTTCGACAAGAAACAAAGCACTTCATTATGGCTTACTGGAATTATTCCTATTTTATGGTTGTATTGCAAAATTACAGGCCACCCATATACCATTCATAACAGCTTAGGTTTGCTGACAGGCAGGGTTCTGTTTATCAGAATAAAAAAATGCTTAAATAGTTTTCACTAAGCTTTTCTTTATCCACCCCACATTGCCATTGGCCAGCTTTATTTCGCACCACTCACCCAGGTTATCCTGAATTATTACTTTGGTGCCTTCGTGTATAACAAAAAGGTCAATGCTGTTCTCATCGGGTGAACTCTTTGCAGTAATTCTGGGTGAAAATACAATAGCGCTTTGCTGCTTATAAGTTTCACTGTATTGTTTACCGGCAAATATCAGTGTAAAGATAGCCAATATAAAAAATGTCAGGGTCAGAAAAAAGGATAGCTTTTTAAAAGTAACACTACGGGCAATAAGGAAAAAGGCAAGAAAGATGAAAATCAGAAAAACGAGAATAATAGAAATTTTAGCCCATGTATCCGTATTAAATAAGCCATATGTGGACTGCCACCATCTCACATAAAACAATTTAGGCAGCGCATCAATTTTATCGGTAATAAGTGTATTGGCAAGGTTCAGGTTAAAGTTAATGCTTTCATCCCCTGGCGCAAGTTTCCTGGCTTTCTCATAATACCATATAGCATAGGGCATTTGATTGGTCTTAAAATAGGCATTTCCAATATTGTAATAAAGGGCTGCTGAAGTATATCCTTGCTTTAAAATAGAATCGTACAACTCAATAGCATAATGGTATTGTCCATCGGCGTATGCTTTCTGGGCCTTTTCGGCAATATCACTGAAAGGCTCACCGGCTGATGCGCAGTTACAGGCATTCAAGAGAAAAATAAGCAGAACTGTTGAAATCCCTAAAAATTTATATCCCTTTTTCATAGAAACTATTTTAAAGCCTTTTCTAATTTAATAATAACATCAAGAGCCTCATTATAGACTTTGTCCATGGTATCTACCTTATCGCCGGGTGCAAAACGAGCAAATTCGCATTCGTTTAGTACATTTACAAACTGTTGCGACAATTCTTCTGTAATATTATTTTTTGATGAAAAAGTCTGATTTATTGTATCTTTCGAGAGTTCGGCATAAGGTATATTGAATTTGTAGCTCAGATACCCCCACAGTGCCTTTGAGACCTCATCGTAAAACAATTCATACTCTTTATTGCTCTTAAATTTTTCAGCAATCTTAAGGCGATTTCTGGCCATTTTGTTGGCTTTGCGGTTCCTGACAAGGGCGGTATTACTGCTTAATTTAATCTGACGCCGCCAGATAATTATAAACAAAACAAACAGCAGCAAAGGCAAGAGCAGCAAATAAATAAAAATATCCGTTGCATAAAAGCTGTAGTTAACAGCCACAAGAGGGAAAATATTGTTTTTAATATATCTGATGTCATTGCCAATGTACTGAACATCTTCACGGCTAACCATATTTACAGCCATTCCCTGCTCAGTTCCTCCCTGCCCTTTTTCAACATTCAGCGTATATTCCTTTGTAGTAAGAGTCTGGTATGATTTGGTAGCAGGGTTGAAGTAACTGAATGTAAAAGCAGGAATTTTATACTCTCCGCCACTGCGAGGTATTATCAGGTATTCGAATGTTCTGCTGCCCGAAACGCCTGTATTGTTCAAGCTTATATTATCAGTAACTTTGGGGGTATATGTTTCAAGATTTGGAGGGAAATTAATAACAGGCTCCTCAATCATTTTCATATTGCCTTTGCCCGAAATCTGTATCTTTAAATTAGCCGCATCATTAACCTTAAGATTTGTTTTGTCAATTTCGGAATTAATAGTAAAACTGCCAACACTGCCTTTAAAATCACTGGTTCTGTTCTGTGATGGAAGGGCCGATACATTAATAGTCAGGGCATTTGATTTTAGGTCAAGCTTAACATTTTGCACAGACTCGAAGAACGGGTTAAAGAAAAAGTCGTCGAAAATATTGTTCTGTCGCTGCCTTTGCGTCCTCTTCTGGGCGATACATTCCACGCTCAGGGGTTCAATACTTAGAGCGCCGCTGCGCTGCGGAAACAACGCCACTTTAAGTATTTCTACTGAAGTGTAATTAACGCCGTTGATTACTTCATTATTCTGATTGGGTCTTTCGTTTTGCTTATTCAGATTTTCTGACCAGAAGCCATTGAAAGAAGCCAGCTTATCAATTGTATATTGAGAAACGGGAATACTCGTGTACAATTTATAGGTTACAATTATTTGTTCTCCCTGCACAGGATTGGTTTTATCGGCAAAGGCCTTGATGAATATTTCGTTATCGTTTGTAGCAACTTGTTGCTGTCCTTTCTGTTGTTGTTGCTGTTGAGATTGTTGGACACTCGCAGCAACCACCTTAATGCTAAGAGTATTTGACTGGTAAACCTGCCCGTTAACTTCAATGGTAGCTGCTCCAATATTAAAATTGCCCTCTTTAACTGCCTGCAAAATATAGGTATATGTAAACGACACATTTTGTGTCATTTGCCCATTGATAATCTGCACGCTGGTACTCGACGACTGGTTAGGCCCCGATAATAAATTGAACCCAGAAAATTGCGGACCTTTGAATCGTGTTCCCTGAGCATTGACAGAATATGTAATATTGAATCTTTCGCCAACAGCCACAGTTGTTTTGGCCTGAGCAGTAAATGAAACCGCCTGGCTAAAAACATCCACAGCCGACATTGTCAGCAAAAAAATTAAAAATAAATACAGGTTCCTTTTCATCTTAAAGCCGTACAAAATTACCAATCTTTTTCATTTTTTATTTTTACAGGTACTAATTGTTTGTCAACCTTATCCTTAACATCTTTTTCCTGTTTTTCGAGTGCATTCAGAATACGCTCTGCATCTTCCTTCGAAATTTCGTTTTTATTTTGCTGTTCTTTCTGCTGCTCTTTTTGCTGTTGTTGCTGATTATCTTTATTATCCTTTGGGTCATTATTTTTATCATTCTGCTTATTTTCCTGCTTATCTTTTTGTTCTTTGTTATCCTGTTTATTGTCACAACTGTTGTTCTGCTGCTGTTGCTGAATTTTCGACAGGGCATAAGACAAATTGTATTTGGTATCCATATCCTTCGAATTCAGCCTTAGTGATTTTTTATAGGCATCAATGCTTTCGGCATATTTCTCATCTTTTAATAAGGCATTGCCCAAGTTGTAATATATTTTTGACCTTATTTTATCATCAAGCTGCTGCTCAGACAAATCATTGAGCACATTGACAGCTTCTTTGTAATTATTTTGTTTGTACAATGCACTTCCGAGATTATAAAGGGTTTTGTAATTTCTGTTGTTTTTCTCGAGGGCTTTTCGGTATTTAATTTCAGCTTCATTAAACTTGCCGTTTTTAAAATCGCTGTTGCCCTTTCGCAACATTTTAAGCTCAGATTGTGCCATGAGTGAAGGACACAGCAGTAAAGCTAAAAACAAAACCAAAAATATATTTTTCATGGGTTTATTTTTTTATATCGAACAATGTGATGCTGTTCAGCCATTTACTCTTTTTATTGCTTATTATTATTTCAAGAACCAGAAGGATTACAGCTATGCCGATAAAGTACTGAAACCTGCTTTCGTAGCTGCTGAACACTTTCGATTCGTACTGTTGTTTTTCCATTTCCTTGATATCGTCAAATATTTTGTCGAGGCCAATGTCAATATTGGTGGCACGGGTATAGGTGCCATTGCCTATTGAAGCTATTCTTCTTAACATGGCTTCATCGAGTTTAGTCATGACGGTCTGGCCGCTAGCGTCCTTTTTGTAGCCTGTCATCCTGTTGTTCGAAAATTCGGGAATGGGTGCCCCATCTGGAGAACCAATGCCAATGGTGTGAATAAATATACCATTTTTGGCTACCATTTGAGCGGCACCGATAGGGTCATCTTCATGGTTTTCGCCATCACTTATAACGATAATGGCTTTGTTGCGATATTTATTTTCTTCAAAACATGAAAAGGATTGTTCAAGTGCACTCCCAATAGCTGTACCCTGCACGTCAATGGAATAGGGGCTTATAGATGAAAGAAACATTTTTGCTGCAGCATGGTCGTGTGTGATAGGCAACTGAGTAAATGCTTTTCCTGCAAAAATGACCAGACCGAGCCTGTCGCTCTCCAGCCTGTCTATAAGGCGGCTGATAGCCATTTTGGCACGAGCCAGCCTGTTGGGTTTGATATCTTCGGCCATCATGCTGTTCGACACATCGAGGGCTATAACCAGGTCAACACCCTTGCGTTTAACCTCTTCAAGTTTCGACCCTATTTGCGGGTTGGCCATACCAATTATTAAAAACATCATGGCGGCCGAGTACATAACTGCTTTAAACCAATAACGCGCAAAAGAAAATTCAGGCACCAGCCTGCTGACCAGCGAAGTATCACCAAAAAGTGCCAGTTTTCTCTTTTTCCACGACATATAATACCAGAAAATCAGTATAAAAACCGGTATCAGCAACAATAAGTATAATATATTCGGATGTTCTAATTTAATCATAATTTAGCAATTACTAATTATACTAATTATGGTAAAGTTCTTAAATACAAGTTTTCTGTCAGAAACTGAATTACAAAAAGGACAAAAGCTGCAAGTACAAAAGGCAAAAATTCTTCTTTCTTACGTTTAAATTCAGTCACATCAATTTTTGTTTTTTCCAGTTCGTTAATTTCTTTGTAAATATCTTCAAGTTTGTTTTTATTGGTTGCTCTGAAATACTGTCCTTTGGTTATCTGCGCAATTTTTTTAAGTAACTCTTCATCCATGGGAATTTCAACTTTCTGGTATTGCACGCCAAAATTTGTTTTGAAGGGATAAGGCACAGGGCCTTCGCTACCAACACCAATGGTATAAACCCTGATATTAAAATGGGCAGCTATTTGAGCAGCTGTTATAGGGTCAATCAACCCCATGTTATTAACGCCATCTGTGAGCAGAATAATTACTTTGCTAATGGCTGCACTGTTTCTGAGGCGGTTTACCGCTGTTGCCAAGCCATCGCCAATAGCAGTACCGTCGTCTATCATACCTGTTTTAACAGCCTTAAACAAATCTACAAGTACATCGTGGTCTGTTGTAAGGGGGCATTGGGTAAAACTCTCTCCGCTGAATACCACCAATCCAATACGGTCATCAGGGCGACCGTTAACAAAGTCTATACCCACACTCTTAGCCACTTCAAGCCTGTTTTTGGGTTTAAAATCCTCAGCCAGCATACTGCCCGAAATATCCAGCGCCATTACCAAATCAATACCTTCCACATTGACATCCTGCCTTGAAGAACTGGACTGCGGGCGAGCCAAGGCAATAATTAACAGTGCAAGCGCCAGCATTTTTATGCCGAATAATACATGTTGTAAATACCTTTTAAAAGTGCCGTGGTAGCCATTAAAGCCACTTATATCGGACACTTTAATCTCAGGATACAATTTACGGCCAGACTGAAGCCAGTACCACAATACCAAAAGGGGTATCAACAAGAGGAAAAACAGGAAAAATTTCTGTGCAAATTCTATATCAGAAAAAAAGTTCATGACCGCTTATTCCGTTTTGTTGTTAATATCAGTATTCAAATTATTTATTTCCTTTGGTGCCGATGGTTCATCGGCAGTTGTTGTTACAGCAGGCGTTTGAATCATGGGAGCCGTTTCCTTTACAAATTCCAGACATTTATTATAACAGGATTCGTGGTCGAATGCTATTGGTTGATGTTTTGCAAATTTCACCAAATCGGCAAGAATCAGTACGCTTAAAAGTTTTTTTCTAAGCTCTTCATTAAGATTAATGCGTATCAATTCATTTCTGATTTCTTCGGTGGTCATCTCCATCGCATATACGTTCATCGCTTTTTCAATGTAAAGCCTTATAATATCTGTAAGTTCTGAGTAATATTCTTTGATTTGATTATTCTCCCACAGTTTTTTCATTTTTAGCTCCTCAAGAGCTTTAAGGGCCACAATATGCGGCGGAAGTTCAGGTTTCTTAATACCCAGTATAGGTTCATTTTTTCTGAGTTTCCGGCCATATTTAATTCCTAAAAAGATGAGTACACCAGCAAGCAATGCTGCTAAAATGTAAGGCAATACTTCCCCGAATGTAAGGGGTACATCAAAAATATCTTTCAGGTCTTTAATATCTTCCTGTTCATTCACAGCTACTTTTTTCGACTCAAGCAGCATGGCTTCGGTTTGCGCCGTATAAACAGTGGTGTCGCCGGGAAGTGTATAGGTAAATGTAATGGGAGGTACTACAAAGTAACCCGAATCGAAAGCTGTTATAATAAGTTTCTGTGAATAAATCAGATTTTTAGTATTAAGGTCGGGTTGGGTATCTATCTTTTCCCTGCCAATAATTTCAATGTCCTTGGTAAGTGTATCATTAAAAACGGGGAACACAACATGCGCCTTTTCAGGCACTTCAATGCTTATTTTCAGCTTAACCTGGTCACCAAGCAAAATACTTGTAGTATCAACGCTGATGGCAGTTTTTTGAGAAACTGCAGGATATATACCAGAAAAAAGTGCAACCAAAAGCAGGACGGGGCACAATAAATTTCCTGTAAAATAAGATAAGTTTCTCACAGTAGCATTTGCCTTTCTTAAAATATCAAGCCTTGTCATATCTTTACAATATTCAAAGTTTATCTTTTTCCGCGTTTTTTAAAAAAGTTCATAAGAGGCTTTATATAGTCCTGTCCTGTTTTAATATTAACCACATCCACACCGGTTCTTGAAAAAACGTCCTTCAGATAAAGTTCATGCCTGATGTAATTGTCGAAAAATCTTTTTCTAATCATCAGATCCGACGTGTCCACCCATATCAGTTTTCCGCTTTCGGCATCACGAATACGGGCAAAGCCAATATCAGGTATTTCCTGTTCTCTGATGTCGTTTACCTTAACGGCAATCACATCATGTTTTTTATTGGCTATTTTAATAGCATCCTCAAAGCCCTTGTGGTCAATAAAGTCGGAAAGGATAAAAGCTGTTGAACGTTTTTTTATAGCATTAGTCAAAAAGCGGAGTGCCTCTGATATATCCGTACCGCTGTTCTGGGGCTGAAAATCGATGAGTTCACTGATAATACGTAGAATATGTGTAACGCCTTTTTTTGGTGGGATAAATTTCTCAACCTTGTTGGTAAAAAAAATAACGCCAACCTTATCATTATTTTTTATAGCCGAAAATGACAAAACAGCAGCCATTTCAGTGAGCATTTCATCTTTAAAAGATTTGGAGGTCCCGAACTGGTGCGAGTGACTCATATCTATGAGGAGGATAACTGTAAGTTCACGTTCCTCGTCATATATTTTAATGTAGGGTGAACTGAAACGTGCCGTTACGTTCCAGTCAATACTCCTGATATCATCTCCATACTGATATTCACGCACCTCACTGAAAGCCATACCCTTGCCTTTAAAAGCACTGTGGTATTGCCCTGCAAAGATCTGCTTAGTAAGGCCTTTGGTCTTTATTTCAATCTTTCTAACTTTTTTCAGAAGTTCGCTCGTTTCCATAGCTATTGGTTTCCTGTGATTACTTTAAAAGGCATCAGGGCACTTCAATGGTATTGAGTATCTCATTAATAATATTCTCGGTAGTGATATTTTCGGCTTCTGCTTCGTAGGTTAACCCAATGCGGTGTCTTAACACATCGTGACATACAGCTCTTATGTCTTCGGGAATGACGTACCCCCTTCTTTTGATAAAAGCATAGGCTTTTGCAGCCAATGCAAGGTTAATACTGGCTCTCGGAGAAGCCCCAAAACTTATCATGCTTTCATATTTGTTCAGGTTGTATTTAACGGGATAACGTGTGGCAAAAACTATGTCGGTAATGTAATTCTCAATTTTTTCATCAATGTAAACCTCCCTGACCACCTGTCTAGCCTTAATGATATCCTGAGTTGAAACGACAGGATTGATGGGCATTAAAGTACCTGTAACATTCTGCCGCATGATTTGTTTTTCTTCTTCCTTTTCGGGATAAGATATCATAACCTTGAGCATGAACCTGTCAACCTGGGCCTCGGGAAGCGGATAGGTGCCTTCTTGCTCTATAGGGTTCTCAGTAGCCAGTACAAGAAATGGTTCCTCAAGTTTATAGGTTTCATTGCCTATAGTAACTTGCCTCTCCTGCATAGCCTCGAGTAAAGCGCTCTGAACTTTAGCCGGAGCACGGTTAATTTCATCAGCCAGAATAAAGTTAGAAAAGACGGGGCCTTTGCGTACCACAAACTCCTCTTTCTTCTGACTGTAAATCATTGTACCGATAAGGTCGGCGGGTAACAAGTCGGGTGTAAACTGGATACGGTTGAATGTAGCTTTAATGGTTGCTGCCAGTGATTTGATGGCCAGTGTTTTGGCCAAACCTGGAACCCCTTCGAGTAGTATATGGCCGTTCGAAAGCAAGCCAATAAGCAATCTGTCCACCATGTGTTTTTGTCCCACAATGACCTTTCGCATTTCTATGTTTATCAAATCAACGAATGCGCTCTCCTTTTGTATGCGCTCGTTCAATTCTCTGATATCAAGGTTTTCTGACATAATTTTTTATTTTTTAAAATTTTCGGGGCAAAAATAGAACGGTTCACATATCAGTACAAGTTTTTAAAGTTAAATTTTGTTAAGTTACAAAGCTGTATGGGCGTTAAAATTTGTTAAGATATTTTTTTTTAAAGCAGTCGTTTTTTTTCTGACATTTGCTGCAAAAGAACTTGCTTTGGAAACAGAAGCCAAATCTCTGAGTTATTTTAAGTTTAAACGCATAATTATTCCCATATTGCTGGGCTTATTGGTTGCTTCTTATCTGCTTTACGACAACCTGACCGAAATTCGCTATCAAAAAGCCGAACCCGGCAAAGGCAATTATATATGGGCAGACAAAAACACTGATGCCATTCCCGATAAGGAAGAGTTTATACAAGTTGCTACAGGGCAAGGACAATACAGCAGGATGACTTATAAGGATGTACTGGCAAATATTCAATGGCAAAAGTATTCGATTTTGTGGATTTTTATGTCGTTACTTATGATGGTTATCAGGCATGTGGCCTATATGTGGCGGCTCCGAATACTCACCGACAACAAACTCAGTTGGGGGCAATGTCTGGAAGATATTTTCCTGTGGGAGTTTTGTTCAGCAGTGACCCCATCGGTAGTGGGAGGCTCTGCAGTGGCTGTGTTTATCATCAACAAAGAAGGTATAAGCACCGGTAAGTCGACAGCCATTGTGATGATTACAGCCATGCTTGATGAGCTATTCTATATTGTGATGACACCACTTGTTTTTATTTTTGCCACCCATGCACAAATTTTCCCTGACATAACCGGTTCTGTCATTTTCGATGGCAAACTCGGCATCAAAGGGCTTTTCATCACAGGATATCTTTTCATTGTTTTTCTAACAAGCATTATTTTATTTGCTATTTTTATAAATCCTCACCGTTTCAAAACGATTATTGTAAAAATATTTCACCTTCGCTTCCTAAAACGATGGATGGATAAAGCGGTTCAAGCTGGCGATGACATCATAAGCACCTCTCTCGAAATGAAACGCAGGTCGTTTATATTTTGGTTCAAGGCTTTCGGTGCTA
>JAKIYU010000048.1 GCA_022708385.1 Bacteroidota bacterium
TTGGTTTTGGATAATGCAAAAATGACCTCTTTCGGTTTAACTACTGCACAAGTTGCAATGGCTGTCAGAAACCGAATTAATGGAATAACGGCAACAAAATATCGTGAAGAAGGAAACGAATACGATGTTATTGTGAGATACGACGCAAAGTTTAGGGAATCTACCGAGGATATTGCCAATATCAGTATTATGACGCCAATGGGTAAAATGATTAAATTGAGCGAAATCACAACATTAAAAAGGTTTTATTCTCCACCCATTATTGAACGCGAAAATAACGTCAGGATGGTTAAGGTTTCATCTGCACTTTCAGGTATTGATGTCGGTACTTTGCAGACAAACCTTAATGCAGAAATCAAAAAAATGGATATACCCAAAGATGTTACAATCGAAATGGGTGGTAGTGCAGAAAACATGAAAGATTCATTCAGAGATTTAGCCATGTTAATTGTTTTATCTTTAATACTTGTTTACATTGTAATGGCTTCGCAGTTTGAATCACTGACCGAACCTTTTATAATTATGTTTTCTGTGCCTTTTGCCTTTACAGGTGTATTTTTAGGACTGTATATTTTTAATTCGACTATTAATGTAATTTCATTAATTGGTATAGTAATGTTAATAGGAATAGTGGTTAAAAATGGAATTATATTAGTTGATTACACCAACTTATTAGTTAACCGGGGTAATTCCTTAAAGAAAGCGGTTGTTGCTGCGGGTCGCTCTCGATTAAGACCTGTTCTGATGACATCTTTGACCATGATTTTAGCGATGATTCCTATGATCGTTTCAAAAGGAACTGGTTCGGAAATGTGGAGACCAATGGCGATTTCAATTTTCGGAGGGCTTACTGTTTCAACAATTGTAACATTAGTATTAATACCTACTATTTACACCATATTTGGTGTAGGTAAAATTAAACGTGCAAGAAAGGCAATACAACAAAAACTTAATAATAATAAATAAATGAAAGCGGTATTTATAACATATAATCAATCGATAACCGAAAAAGTCCAGCAAATTTTAGACAAACTTGCCATTCGAGGTTATAGCAAATGGACAGGCATAACCGGATGTGGAAGCGTTAATGGCGAGCAACACGACGGTACGCACATATGGCCTGAAGTGAACAATGCCCATATCACCATTGTAAGTGATGAAAAAGTTCCGGCACTTTTGCAAAAATTAAAAGAATTAGATGAAGAAGTTGAAGAACAAGGTCTTAGAGCGTTTGTTTGGAATATTGAGAATATGGTTTGATGTTTTGATCTAGCTTACAAAAACTAATTAGTTTTTTTTAACAAAGCTGTAATAATTATTACTACTTATTATTACTTACTTCAACTTGAATAATACAAGTATGCAGAGGTAATGCCCCGTTTTTAATAATGATAGCCATATCGGCAGCTTCTTCTGCTGTAAAATTCCCCGATATTAACGATTTGCCCCCATCAATAGCGGCTTGTACCATTGGTGCTGCATATACGTTATTGTCAATTGCAATGGCAAGAGCTTTACCAATGTTATTGCTTGTAAGCCTTTTCCATATATGAGCTCCTTCAGAATTCATTTCCATTAAAATCTCATTGTTGCCCGACATGCCTTTTTCAGCTTTTGCATTTACTATATAAGCGCCCGACATTGGCGGCATGCCATCGCGTGAACTTTGTCTGACAGCAACAAGTTGCAGGTATTTGCCTTCTTCGTCAACAGCTTTAATTGTCCACATAAAAAACAAATCGCGTGGGAATAACATCTTTACCTCTTTAAGGTTTAACATGGTGTTAATTTTTGCTGTGTCCGAAATATTTACAAGGCCCACAACAGCACCTTGCTGGGGGTAGGCTTGCCCGTCCTCCCTTTGGGCTACATTCGGATATAGGCAGGAAAATAGCGGATTCTGACTGATGAATTCTGGGTCAGGTTGTGAGTTTTTTTCATACCCAAGCTCCGATACAGGATCCGCTTCATTTTTATTGGTGTCTTTCTTTTCAGGTATTTGTATTGAATCTTTATACAGGGGTATCAGTGCTTTGTTTGCCTGGTCCAGATACTGAAAAATCTCTGCTAATTCGTATGTTTCCCAAAACGCCAGTGCGCCGGTCGTGTTTACAAGATTTTTAGCCCTATGTGGGTCAGGTACACCTTTAATTTCTATTTCAATAAGGGAATCATTGTCTGTTTTATTCAATATAACTTCATTACAAACAAAATCTACCAGCCGCTTTTTATTATTTCAGCTGCATTGTTTACGTTTTCTTTAAATCCTGCCTGGTACTGAATGTTAAGTAAGTCTGCTTGTTCAGTTAAAGGAGAGAACTTTAAAATCATTTTCATATTGGCATCGAATTTCTTTTTGCATCATGAGTTTAACATCATCACCGATGCATATAAAAGGACGATTATGCCACAAGTAATTTTTTTCATGTGAAATATTATTTTTTTAGGTTGTAAAATTAAGTTATTTATATAAATTTGTGTACTTCTTAAATCACGGCAACAAAATTATGCAATTAAACTTTTAAACATGAAAAAACTTATTTACATCCTCGTTTTTAGTTTGATTTCAGTGCAACTTACTGTAGGCCAAAATGAAATGCTTCCGGTAAATGGCAAAGTTAAAAATATTCAAAACCTCGACTTGCCATTTTACCTGAATACTATGTACAATAACAATAATTCCAAATCCGGCGTCAGCCGCTGGTATAATTACGGTGAAACCATGCAGTTATATCTGGGGGTTACTTCGCCGATGTACGGCAACTTTCTTTTTCCTGATTCTACAATTCTGGTCAATTACACAGGTGGCTACGGCAGCGCCTGGGTGCATAAACTGGCCGATGTGCTGGATGTAACCTCTGTCATGTTCAACGACCCCACCATTCATCCCAATGCCCTTACCCTTGATGCCATGAGCAATTACAAGCTCGATTCCCTGCATTTCCACTGCAAATACGACCGGAATATAGCCGACCCGAATATTGTGGATACACTAATGTTCGAAGTTTCGGTAAATGACAACCTGCTGCAGGCGTATTTTGCACCGGGCATATTATCCCCCAACTTTACCACCGACACCGTTTTTATGAAGCGCCTGCCCTATAACTATCAGACCAATGCACTGAATCTTGCTAATAAAAAAATCTACAAAGTGCCGCTTACAGCGCAAACTTATGCCGATTCTCTTACCAACGGCATTCATATAATAAAAATAGCCACCGACAGCCTGCCAAAGGTAAATGCAGGAAAGTATGTTGTAGTTGCCGTAACCTTTATTCCTGGCTATACATGGGTGGCCAATACAGATATCCTGGATAATAAAAATAATGTATTGTTTATTTCGTATAAAGAAAGAGATAACTTCTTCCAGGTCTATACTAAAAAAGATTTTAATGTTTCTTATATATTACCCTCCGATGTGAGGTATAATGCCGCCGGAAGCTGGAACTCGAACTTTATACCCTCTTTTGCCTATCTTGGCACCACACCCACATATAACTATGAACATCATCTGATTTATTATAAAATCAGCACAGCATTCAATGTGACCTACGACAAACAAGATGTAAAATGTAACGGGGGAAACGATGGCTTTGTTCATATAAATGTCAGTGGAGGCAGCGCGCCTTATACATATCTTTGGAGCAATGGGGCAACAACATCTAACGTAAATAACCTGACGGCAGGCAATTATACAGTAACAATCATTGACCAGACACCTGACACAGTTGTGAGGATTTTTTCCATTACACAACCAACAGCTATTGCAGCTACTGTAAGCTCAACCCCAGCTACTGCATGCGGGGCTTCCGACGGCTCTATTGTTGTGTCTGGTATTTCAGGAGGCGTGCCTTCCTACTCAATTGTTGTTCTGGATGCCGACTCTGTAACCCAGACCATGACTGATTTGCCGGCCGGTGTTTATACGGTTAAAGTAACTGATGCCAACGGTTGTAAATTAATTAAATACGTTACCATCAATGAGAACGGTGCTCCTGCCTATAACATAACACAGAGCAATATCAGTTGTTATGGTCTTAGCGATGGCGCTTTAGGTATTACCATACCAAATCCCGGTGGTTCGCCGTCTTACCAATGGAGCACAGGGCAGGCCACTTCTTCAATTTCAGGCCTTTCACTGGGTGTTTACCTGTTGACAGTTACTGTTAATAATTGCCATATATACCAGTCCTTCAATATTACCCAGCCCCAGCCCCTGACTGTAACCGGTTCTGTAACCAATCCTACCGGGGGGCTGGCCAATGGCACCATTATCCTTACTGTAACGGGTGGTACGCCCCCTTATTCCTACGACTGGAGCTCGGGCCAGCAAACCCAGAACTTGGGTAACCTTTCAGGTGGCACCTATACAGTAACAGTTACTGATGCCCATCAGTGTGAAACCGTTCAGACATACAATGTCATTTCCACCGGCATTACAGAAAATTCCGAAACATGGTATTGTAACCTCTATCCCAATCCCGCACTGAATTTTTTAAACATTTCATTCGATGGAATTAAAAATACCTATGCAGATATTAATATCTTTACCATTCATGGATGCCTGGTGCGCTACGAAAAGATTTTTGTTAATGAAAATTCAGTTTATAACATAAATTTGCGTAATTTTACTCAGGGCTTGTTTTTTGTCGAAATTAATGTTAACGGCTTTAAAATAAACAGGAAATTTGTAAAAAATTAAATTAGTGTCTAATTTTTAATTATTCAATTTATGAAATATCTGAATTTGATAATTATTGCAGCCGTAATGCTGCTTGTTTCATGTGGTAAGAACAAGGATAATTTTGAATATGAATTACTTCCCGTGAAAATGGACCAGAAATGGGGCTATATTGATAATGAAGGGAAAATAGTGATTAATCCCCAGTTTGATGAAGCCTTTCTGTTCAGCAACGGCCTTTCGCTTGTTAAAGCAGGAGCACTTTATGGCTATATCGGCTCAGATGGCAAATATGTCATAAACCCCATGTATAAAAATGCAACTTATTTTGCGGATGGTCTTGCATTGGTAGCTACCGAAAACGGGTATCCCACTTTTATCAATAAAAAAGGCGAAATCAAATTTACTGTGAATGAAGCCGACGAATGCCGGCTTTTTGCCGAAGATTTGGCCGCTTTTAAATCCAACTCCAAATGGGGTTTTATTGATAATTCCGGGAAAATAATTATCAATGCACAGTTCGACAGGGTGGGTGATTTTAAAGAAGGTATGGCGCTCTTTGCCAGCGATATCAATATGAAAATGCAGTATGGATACATCAATAAAAAAGGCGAAATTGCCATTAATGCACAATTTGAAGAAGCTTCCCCCTTCCAAAACGGGCTTGCCCTCGTAAAAGTGAATAATAAATACGGATTTATTGATAAATCGGGTAAGTTTGTAATTAACGCCCAGTTCGATTATGCCGAACCTTTCAGCGAAGACCTCGCACTTATTAAGTCGGGCGAAAAATTTGGCTACATCGACAAATCCGGAAAGATTGTAATCAATCCGCAGTTCGATAAAGTGGGCAGCTTTAAAGAAGGCCTCGCTTTGGCTGTTTCCATTGATGAAAAATTTGGCTACATCAACCAAAAAGGGAACTTCGAAATAAACGCCCAGTTCGATGAAGCCCGCCCTTTTAATAAAAAGCTTGCCGCTGTAAAAATTAATAATAAATACGGCTTCATTGATAAAACTGGAAAAATAATTATTAATCCACAGTTTGATGGCATTTTCGATATAAGGTTTTATAAAAATTATATTTACTCCGATTATTTTAATACCAAATCTCTCGAAGCGTATTTCCTCGACAAAACAGAAGAAGGAAAATTCAGACGCGTGGATAAAAACACAACATTCGGTGCCGTGTCAAACGATATTCATAAGAATGATGAACTGCTCGAAACAACCAATAATACCGTTATTGTTAAAGTGAATAAGGATATTGACAATTATGTCAAAATTGAAACATTTAAATATACTTTTAAAGATAACATTTATACCATTAAGCCAACTTTTAAATACCTCCACCATTGGGGCAATTATCCTACCGGCAATAAAAAGGAAATGAATTTTAATGCACCAGTTAAATCTGTTGAAGTTGAAATGTATCTCTATGGAAAAGCTAGCGGTAAAAATCAGAAAGTAGTTTCTGTCCTTGCCAAAATATTTGCCGATTTAATGAAAACAACCCCCAAAGACTCTAAGGATGGTTTACTAGTGGAATCACCAGAAATGAACGTTGAGGTGTGGGCTGATAACAAGCTGCTGACAGGTAAGGTGTACTTGAAAGCTTCTTTCTGACAATAATGGTGAATTAATTGACATGTTTATTATGTGTAGGCCTTTTTTAGTACTTGAAAGTCAATGTTAAATCATCTATAAGTATTTGCTTATTTTCCGGCGATTGAAAATATATGCTGTATGTGGCATTATACCCCATAAAAGGGACCCTAAAAGTGTGATTAATCTTTTGCCAGCTCGTATTCGGGGCTATTAATTTTCTGATGAAAATGCTTTGTTGGTGAAATATCGTGTCATTGAGCGCTATCCGGCACACAAGCTGGGCATTAAAATCTCTCTCAACAGCCTTTACGTAAGCCGTTACATCTATACTTTGAATAATAAACCTGCAGATTTTTTCACCCCTGATATGTATGAATCCATCAGAAATACCATGTAGGGTTGTTGCCACACTTTTACCTGAAACAGCCTCCTTATATTCTATGGTGTTTTTATTCTCAGTTTTAAAGCAGTCATTGAAATCGCTTTCAAAATTATTTGTCCAGGTATAGCTGTGATTTCGGAAGGGCCTGATGCCGGCTTTTTCTACACAGTTGCAGTATTCACGCCAGTTCCACAAACGATATGAAGCATGGTGACCTGACAGATACTCGGGCTTATCCCATAAATCGCCCAGAAAACATTGGGTAAAAATATAAACCCCGTATATCATTTTCAGATTGAAATAAACCGTATAAATACCGGCCAATGCCAACAGACCTTTTATCCATTTGCCGCTGTTGTTTATAAGTAAGGCAAACGGTAAGGCCATCAGCGACAGGTATTCTGCAAAAGGTCTGCAACCGTAACTACAGCCATAGTGAAACGACTCCCACGCAGAAATTATATATAAGGCGACTAAAATCACGGCAAAAAATAGTAAAATATTGCTACGCCGCCGGATTACCCCCCAAAACAAAGCGATAAAAAGAAGCCCAATAAAAGGATTGTATATGAGCATGCCATTCAGCGGTGCAAAAAGCACCTCTTTAAACCTGGGGTTTAATAGAAAAGTAAAACTTTCGTTACCGTAACTGTAATGAAAATAACTACCTGAAATGTATTTCCAGTAAATCAGTTGGGGGGAAATAACAAGGAAGAAAATGAGGGCAAACAACAATATTTTTTTTAGAGTGAAAAGCTGTTTTAACCTTGCTGTAAAATCTTTGAAATGCTTGATGTCGAGAAAAAAAACAGCCAGAATAATGAGTATATTGGTGGGCCTGGTAAGGGCGATGAAACCACTGATTACAGCAAGCAGAGCCCATAAAATATGATTTTTATACCCATTGTTTATAAATTTCTTAAGAACAAACAAAAATGCAGCAAAGAGCGCAAACGAATATACATGCGACATATAAGGCGACACAAATGCATAATAATAAAGGTTGGTTCCTAAGGTGATGCCTGATAAAGCCAAAACAGCAGACCATTTTTCAGTATAAAATCGCAGAAAACGATACAGGAAAAAAAGTCCGAGAACCAGGTAAAAAGGCCCGCTTACCGAAGGCATATAATAATATATAAGGCTGAAGCCGTCCGCATGATAACCCAGTAAAAGGGCTGCCAGATGAAAAATCAGGAAAAATGGCATGGTAAGTATAGCCACACCGGCCGGATATTTTGTAAATACCCTGTTGTGCTCCTTGTCGATTATAAACCCGTATCCCATTTTGGCTTCTATCCCTTCAGGATAGCTTTCGGCCTTAAAACCATGAATAAATGTGGCAGGCAGGTAAATATAATAACCCGACCTGTCGGCCCAGAATACAGATTGCGAAAAACCCGAACCAAAACGGTTGGCATTAAACGCAATGGCCACAGAGATAACAAACAAAAATAAAAATATTACAAATGTTGCTGAGCGTTGTCTTATGAATTTTAATATGGACTTCATTTATGGGTCGTTTTTAAGCTCAGAAACAGAAGATATTGGTTTTACTTGTCCAAAAATATTAATATTTGGGGAATAGAATCACTAAAATTCTTAATATTCTGTTACAAAATGCTTCAGTAAAATTTAAAAACCTTATTTTTGATAAAAAACAAAATATTATGAAGAAATACTCGGCTGTTTTTTGCCTTTTTTTTATTATTCCGCTTTTTGCAGTTTCTCAGGGTATTACTGTCGAACGTATGGATCCACCTTTCTGGTGGGCAGGTATGAAGTCAGAAAAATTACAGCTTCTGATTAAAGCCAATGACTTATCTGCTACTGAGGTTAAAATTGATTATGAAGGACTCAGGTTAATAAACACAATTAAGCCCGAAAACAAAGCGTATCTTATTCTCAACCTAGAAATAGGAAAAAGCCTCAAACCCGGCACAGCAAAGTTCCGGTTTATGAAGGATGAAAAGCTGGTGCTGAAATTGTCCTATGAGTTCAGGGGCAGGGATAAAAAAAGACCGACGCTTGCCATTAAGGGCTTTGGCCCTGAAGATTTGATTTACCTGATTATGCCCGACCGTTTTGCTAATGGGGATACTTTGAATGATACAGTGCAGGAGATGAACGAAAAGGGCTGTTACCGCGACTCACTGATGAGCAGGCATGGCGGCGACCTGCAGGGCATAATTGACAATATGGCATACCTCCGCGAACTGGGTGTAACAACCCTCTGGCTGAACCCTGTTTTCGAAAACAACCAACCCTTCGCTTCCTACCATGGTTATGCCGTTACCGACCACTATAAAATCGACCCCCGCCTGGGAAACAATGAAAAATATAGGGAACTCGTGCAAAAATGCCAGACGGCCGGCATTAAAGTTATTATGGATATGGTGTACAACCATATTGGCAGCGAATGCTGGTTTTATAAAAGCTTGCCGTTTAAAGACTGGGTACACCAAAACGATACTTTTATATTTTCCAATTTCAGGGTAACAACCCTGCTTGATAATTATGCATCAGCTTATGACCGCACACGCATGAAAAACGGTTGGTTCGACAGGCACATGCCCGACCTCAATTACGACAACCCCTACCTCAGGCGCTACATGATACAAAATGCCCTCTGGTGGATTGAATATACCGGCATCAATGGTTTCCGCTTTGATACCTATGCCTATTCCGACATGGATTTTATGCGCGAACTGCTCACTGAGGTTTTTGCAGAATACCCCTCTTTTAATGCGATAGGCGAAGTGTGGGACAATGGCCCTGTGATTCAGGCTTATTTTACTGCAGCTAACTGTAACAATAAAAAGGGCGATACCCGTTTGCCCGGTACTTCAGATTTTCAGCTGTATCACGCCATTAACAATATGATTAACGAGGAATACGGTTGGAACAGTGGCGTAGAAAGGGTGTATTACACATTGTGCAGCGACATTGCTTATAATAACCCGTTTAACAACCTCATCTTTCTCGATAATCACGATGTCAGCCGTTTCTTTTCGGTAGCCGGCGGAGATATGAAAAAGTTCAAAATAGCCGTAGGCTTTCTCATGACAACGCGTGGCACCCCCATGCTGTATTACGGTACCGAAATCCTTATGAAAAACTTCAAAGACCCCGACGAAAAAGTAAGGGAGGATTTCCCTGGGGGATGGGCTGATGATGCATCCAATAAATTTACCTACAGGGGTAGAAATAATCCCGAAAACGAAGCCTTCAATTATGTTAAAACTCTGGCCAACTGGCGAAAGAGAAACCCCGCTGTCCAAAGCGGTAAACTCATGCAGTTTGTCCCCGAAAACGGGGTGTATGTGTATTTCAGATATAATGAAAAAAATACGGTGATGATAGTGATTAATACGGGGAAAACAGCCTGGCAACCCAACCTGACCCGTTATGCCGAAATGCTAAAAACTTCAGAAAAAGCGTTCGATGTTATTTCAGGTGCCCTAATCACATTGAACTCCTTACAGGTTGCCCCTATGGATATAAGAATACTGGATTTGGTAAAATAGTAAGTCCTGTTTTAAAGCGGAATACACCCCGTTTGTTAATAAATTTGGAGTCAAATCCTAAAATATTATAATAAATTTGGAATTGAATCCTAAAATATTATAATAAATTTGGAATTGAATCCCAAAATGTTTAATTTTGTAAAAATATTTGTTATGATAATACGTCAGATAACTTCTCAAATTGAGGAAAAATTTTTCAAGGGGAAAGCGATTTTTATATTGGGTCCCCGGCAAACAGGGAAAACCACGCTCATTAGAAACTTGCTCAAGGGCAGGCCAGAACCTGTTTTATTTTTAGATGGGGACAACCCTTTAACCCTTCGGATTCTTAACAGACCAGGGTTAGTGCAACTTAAACAAATAATTGGAACCCATAAAATCGTTTTTATTGATGAAGCCCAAAGGATTCCGGATATAGGTATTACAAGTAAGATTCTAATAGATAATTTGCCTGATATACAACTCATTATTACAGGTTCTTCCGCCTTTGAATTAACACAAAAAATGCATGAACCATTAACAGGTCGTATTTGGAAATATTATTTATACCCTATCTCATGGTCAGAATGGGAAAAATATTCCGGTTATCTGCAAGCGGAAGAAACCCTTGAAAAGCGTTTGGTTTTCGGTTTTTACCCGGATGTAATAAATAACCCTTTTGATGAAGAGCGGATTTTAAGAGAATTGACGGATAGTTATCTTTACAAAGATGTATTATTGTATGCAAATTTAAAAAAGACCAATGAAATTCAAAAATTGCTTCAAGCATTGGCCTTTCAGGTCGGGAGTGAAGTTTCATTTAAAGAGTTGTCGGAAACCACAGGCCTTGATAATAAAACTGTTGATAAGTATATAAGCGTACTTGAACAGGCTTATGTCGTGTTCAGGTTAGGTTCTTTCAGCAGAAACCTTCGCAATGAACTTAAGAAAAGCCGTAAAATTTATTTTTATGATAATGGCATACGCAATGCAATAATAGGACAGTTACAGAATTTTCAACTGAGGAATGATACCGGTGCATTATGGGAAAATTTTTTAGTCTCAGAAAGGTTAAAATGGCTTAAATACAATTCTATTTACGCCAATACATTTTTTTGGCGAACTGCACAGCAACAGGAAATTGACTATATCGAGGAAATCAATGGGCGCATAACAGCCTATGAATTTAAATTGAACCCCAAAAGACAAGTCAAGTTTTCATCGACATTTATAAAAACGTACAATGCTGAAATTAAAGCAATTAACAGAGATAATTTCAGAGAGTTTGTAATGTAAATTTCAGAAATGGATGTGCCTTTGATGTTAAGTGCATTTTTTATAACGGAAAAATTATTTAGAATCTGTATAAATTAAAAATAATTAAAAAAAATATTTCATACTTGCAATTCATTAAATATATTTGTACCGAAAAACCAATAATCTAACTTAAAACTAAATATTATGGCTTACAAAATCAGCGAAGATTGCACCGCTTGCGGCAGTTGCATTGACGAATGCCCTGTTGAGGCAATATCTGAAGGTGACATCTATAAAATTGATCCCGAAATTTGTACTGACTGCGGTTCTTGTGCAGATGTATGTCCTGTAGAAGCTATTCATCCCGAATAATTTTTACGGTAAGTAACAGAAAGCTGTCTTGGTAATTTATTCCTGAGACAGCTTTTTTATTTGTATATTTGATATATTACATATGCCACAGAAATGGAAAAAAATCAGCTCTGAAATAGTTTTTGACCATAAATGGTTCCGCTTGAGAAAAGATACCGTTCAATTGCCCGACGGTACACTGGTGGATGATTATATTGTGAGCGAAAGACCCGATGTGGTTCTTGTTTTTCCTGTTACATCATCAGGCAAAGTAATCATGGTAGAGCAATACAAACATGCTGCAGGTGAAATCTTACGCGAATTTCCCGGCGGTTTTTTCAATAATCTTACCGAAAACCCTGTCGATGCTGCCCGTAGAGAATTGCTGGAAGAAACAGGTTATGCTTGCAGTGAACTGACCGAAATAGCTGCTTTGGTGGACAACCCCACTAAGGATTGCAATAAGACTTACTTGTTTATTGCTCATGGCTGCACACCTAAACAAAAGCAAGTACTCGATAAAACAGAGGACATTTCGGTAGTACTCGTGGATGTGAAGGACGTTGAAAATGAACTCACTAATGGAGGGGTTAAAGCAACCTTATCTCTGGCCCTCGGACTACTCGCACTCAGAAAAATTTAAGCCGTAACTTTTCCCGATAACACGTAATATATTTTGTTAAAAATATTTGCAAATAAATTCGTTGTAAAATTTTTGTTGATGAGAAAAATAATTTTAATATTAAGCGCCTTGGTGGCCTTATGCCACATTTCTTTTGCCCAGCAAAGCGGCATAACCACCGTGTGCAGGGAAATGGCAGAGAAAAATGCGGCAGGATTGAAAAAGTTTATCGTTAACAACAAGGCAGGAAAAGCTAAAATACTGGTCATGCCTTTTTACAACAGCAACGCGAAGATTGATGAATACGGCGAGAAAATCTGCCGCAGCCTCGTGGCCGAACTGCAGAAAGAACTGGGCAGCGCCTACATAGTGATGCAACCCGGCGAATTTAAAAAAGAAGAAGCCAACAAGGCGCTGAGCGCCACTAAAATTATTGAAGGCGACGAAAACGAATATTATAAAGCCTACTACAAACGAATGGACCCTGATTACTACATCGAAGGCTATTTCTTAATCAGCGATGTATCAGGGAAGAAAAAGATTGTGCTGAATAATGT
>JAKIYU010000049.1 GCA_022708385.1 Bacteroidota bacterium
CACTGTAGAAGGCTCATTACCGCCGTAACCGCCGTCGATGACAATGTCCACAATGTCCTTATATTTCTCGTAAATAAGTTCGGGGTCGGTGGTGTATTCGATGATGTCGTCCTCATCGTATATGGAAGTGGTCAGTATGGGGTGTCCCAGCTCTCTTACAATCTCGAGGATAATGTTATTGTCGGGGATACGGATACCTACTGTTTTTTTCTTGCTCTGAAACAGTTTGGGCACGTTATTGTTGGCATTGAGAATAAACGTAAACGGCCCGGGAAGCGCTTTGCGCATCAGCTTATAGACGTTGTTGCCAAAAGGTTTTGTAAAATCAGAAATGTGCTTCAGGTCGGAACAAATAAATGAGAAATTTGACTTTTCCACCTTAACCCCTTTTATCTGGGCAATCTTTTCAACGCTTTTCTGCCTTAAAATATGACAACCCATACCGTAAACGGTGTCGGTGGGGTAGATAATGATGCCGCCGTCGTTAAGGCACTGCACAATGGTCTTAATGTGACGGGGGTCGGGATTTTGGGGGTACAGTTTAATTAGCATGAATCAAAGTTTTGAAAGGTGGTACTGAACAAGACCGTCCAGTGGAGATAGTGAAACGTCTGTTGCAGGGTTTACTGCAATGTCGTGTGCAGCAGCCGTTTTGACAAGAATATCCCTGAAATGAAATGCGATGGAGCCGGTAAAACGAAAAGGATAATGCTTATGATTTTCGTAGCGGCTTATCCTGTTCACGAAAAAAGCGTCTAAAGAATTGTAAACCAAGGTGCGGCAATAACTGAATTGTATGTGGGTATGAACAAACTGTGTGAGGCTTGCCAGGAAGCGGTTAGGGAAGGGAGTTGTATAAACTTTTGCCACCAGCTCTGCATTCGTCATTAAAAAGTCCGGCTACAATATCGGGGCAGCGGTCGTTGAGGTAATCGTACAGGAGTTGTTTGCCGATGTGGGCGCCGCTGCCTTCGTCGCCGAAGATGTAGCCCAGCGAGGGGATGGTTTGCACAATTTCTGAGTTCATGTAAAGCCCCGAGTTGGAGCCGGTACCCATGATACAGACCATACCGCTTTCATAGCCGAAAGCGCCCCTGCCCGCAGCCAGGAGGTCAGTACTGACTTCAACAGCCGCTAGTGTAAAAAATTGCTTTAACCAGCCGGCTACTTTTTGAGCTGCCGGTGTTTGTGAAGTGCCAGGCCCGTAAAAATGAACCTGTCTGCATTCTTTGGCGGCATACTCATCAAAGTTGGCCTTCAGTAAGTCCACCGCCTTCTGTTCTTCCGAAAAAAAAGGATGAATACCTTCTGTATTTTTCTTCAGAATATTTCTGCCATTATCTATAAGGCACCAGTCGGTTTTAGTAGCGCCGCTTTCCGCAATTATAATCATGATTTCCTTTATACAAAGCGCAAAGTTAACAAAATCCCGCTGATTTTTGAAGAATAAAAGGAGGATTAAAGACAGAAAATGAAAAAGAAAATTTCAATAACGGATGATGAACATCTCTTAGAATACAGGCAGGCACTGATTTTTGATATAACATCAATCTACATTAATTCTGAAATCTACACTCGCTAATCGTAATTCAATATTCATTAGTCTCCATCCGCATTCCCAACTCGTCCTGATTTGCAATCCGGACAAAACTTCTAGCTCGTCCGGATTTGCAATCCGGACAAAAAATCATGTTTTTTATTCTTTGTCATTTATAGAGTTCAACAAAGGGTTATCAAGGTTTTTGGCATTTAACTTTGTTACAACCTTTTTTCCGGTTGTTTTTTCAAGTTGTAACCTTGCAGCTTTTGCTACATTTCCTCCTTTTCTGGCAACCTCTTTGTTTTCAGTAAAAGATTTTGGTTCCTTTTTCTTTGATATTTCAGTTGTTGAAGCTTCTGCCAACATATTTAATACCAGCTCAAGATTAGTCATGTTGTCGCGAAGGTTTTCCTTTTTTAATTCCTTAAATGCTTTGTACTGTTTTGTTGTGAAACCACTCCAAGCCTTAGTTATTTCATCAGTAAGGATGGCGTATTCTTGCCCTTTTTCAACACCTCTGATTTCCCACTCGTCTGTGAGTTCCTTACGAATTTCAATGCTTTTTAGCCGTTGGTTTATCCATTCTTTGCTATAACCTTTGCGAAGATAAGTTTCCATTAAACGGTCGAAACCAATTTCAGGATCTTCAATTTCATCAATTCGTTCTCTGCCAACTCTTGCTAACCATAGTTTAAAAGGTTCAGCTTTTAGTGATGGAATAGATTGAATTATTCGAAAAAGTTGTTCAGTGTCAGCAACATCTGTTTTGTAGTATTTCCCATCAGTTGAAATCATTTTCAGTTGACTACAATTTGTAGCCAACTGACTTCCCTCAGCTTTAAGTCTGGTTTTTAAGACACTCCAATATTTACGTGGATTAGGGCTTTCTGTTAATACACCGATCACATCAACTATTGAGAAAAACCACTTTTCTTTGTCACTATCCCAAAGCGTTCTTATTTGTCTGTCATTGAATAGTTTTATGGCTGTATCTTGTTTCATTTTATTCATGTTTATTAATACAAAATTAACCTTAATTTATTTATAATCTATTAATTATTAAATCAAAAACTAGTGGTTCTCGATGCATGTCAGCCCTCGTTTCACCTTATTTCCCCGCTCCCCTTATACCCCCGTTTCGCCTTATTTCCCTGTTTTCCCATGTTCCCCATGTCTCTCTATTCTCCTGCGCCCCTTTATTCTCTTTTTTCCCCCTATACCCTTTTATTCTCATTCCTTTTGATAATCGGATTTGCAATCCAGACAAAAACCGCATCAGCAATTTATTGCCTGTTCAGGTACTCATACACAGGCTTGAGCACCATGTGGGTTTTGATATTCACCGAATCAATGATGTGGTGTGCTCTCAAATAGTTTTTTTCGCGTTCAGACAGGGTGTGTGTAATGAAGTCGAGCAGTTCTGTGTCGTTCATTCCTTTTACCAAAGGTCTGATATTTTTTGAGTTTTTTAGCCTTTGAAAAAGGAAAGCGGGGTCGAAGCGAATGTAAACCGAAAAACCATGGGCATTGATGATGTCCATATTGTTGTGATAACAGGGCAGACCGCCCCCGGTGGCCACCACACAGTAGTTTAACTTCACAATGTCCAGCAGGACCTCATGTTCTGCCAAACGAAATGCCTCTATGCCATGCACGTCAATGTACTGGGATACTGTCTGCTGGTACTTGTTTTCGATATATTTGTCGGTGTCAATGAAGCGAAACCCGAGTTTCCGGGCTATACATGCGGCCAGGGTAGATTTGCCGGCACCCATGAAACCCACGAAAAAGATGTTTTGTTTTTTGTCAGACATTGAACCTTATGTTGAGCACGTCGCCGTCCTGAACGATATAGTTCTTTCCTTCTATATTGAGCTTTCCGGCGGCTTTGCAGGCGTTCTCAGAGCCCAGGCGCTCGTAATCTTCGAATTTGATGACCTCGGCGCGTATGAAGCCTCTTTCGAGGTCGCTGTGAATCACACCGGCGGCCTGGGGGGCAGTCATGCCTTTCTTAATAGTCCACGCCCTTACTTCTTTAGGCCCTGCAGTGAGGAAGGTTTGCAGGTTAAGGAGTTCGTAAGCCTTGCGTACCAGCACATGCACGCCGGGTTCGCTCAGGCCTATATCCTGCAAAAATGCCAGCTTGTCTTCTTCATTATCCAGCTCTGCAATTTCTTCTTCGGCTTTCCCTGCAATAATAATGACTTCTGTATTTTCATTACTTACAGCGTTTCTGAAAGTATCCACATAAGCATTGCCACTCACAGCCGACTTTTCATCCACATTGCACACGTACAGCACCGGTTTCTCGGTAAGCAGGAAGAGGTCTTTCACATACCGTGTCTGTTCCTCATCGAAGCCCATAAGGCGTGCAGGTATGCCCTTTTCGAAGTTGCGGATATATTCCTCTATCACTTCCAGTCCCCTTTTGGCGTCCTTCTCGCCGGCTTTCAGCATCTTTTCGAGTTTGACTTTCTTTTTCTCGACCGATTCAAGGTCTTTGAATATCATTTCGAGGTCAACATTTTCTTTATCCCTGACAGGGTTAACCGAGCCATCTATATGGGGCAGGTTGGCATCGTCGAAACAGCGCAATATGTGTATCAGGGCATCCGTCTGCCGTATGTCGGCAAGGAAACTGTTGCCCACACCTTCTCCCTTGCCCGAACCCCTGGCCAGGCCGGGTATGTCCACAATCTCGATGGTTGCCGGAATGGTTTTAGCCGCATTGACCAAACGTGTGAGCACCCCCAGGCGATAATCCGGTACGTTTATCTGCCCCATGTTCGATTTGCTGGTGCTGAAAACAAAATTCGATGACTCAGCCTTTGTGTTTGAAATACAGTTGAATATGGTGGTCTTCCCTGTATTGGTTATCCCTATAATACCGCACTTTAATGACATGTTGTTTTTATTTGCAAATTTATTAAATTTGCATTTCAAACAGAATCTATGATTGAAGAAATTTTACAGGGGGCTGTTGCCGGTGCATTGAAAAAGCTTTATGGCATTGAAGCGGATGAGAAATCCACGCGTGTTCAAAAAACCCGCAGAGAGTTCACGGGCGATTATACGCTGGTGGTTTTTCCTTTTCTTAAACAAACCCGCAAGGACGCACAGACCACAGCCACTGAACTGGGCGATTACCTGGTGCAACAGGTGGATGATGTGGAAGACTATAATATCATCAAAGGTTTTCTGAACCTTAGCATTCATGATAGCTACTGGATAAATCATCTGGCCCGGCATGCTGGCAATAAAAACTATGGCAGGGGAGAAAGCAAACCTCTGCAAAAATATGTGGTCGAATATTCGTCACCTAACACCAACAAACCCCTCCACCTGGGACATATACGCAATAACCTGCTGGGATGGTCGGTTTCGGAAATACTCAGGTTCGCCGGTCATGAAGTGGCCCGGGTGAATCTCGTTAACGACCGCGGCATACATATTTGCAAATCCATGCTGGCCTGGCAGAAATGGGGCGGGGGAGAGACCCCGGAAACCAGCGGACTTAAAGGCGACATGCTGGTGGGTAAGTATTATGTGATGTTCGAAACACAGTATAAATTGCAGAGGGATAAACTCGTGGCACAGGGCTGCAGCGAAGAGGAGGCGGCACAGAACGCCCCCCTTATGGCCGAAGCACGCCACATGTTGCAACGCTGGGAAAATAGCGATGCGGAGGTGCGCTCCCTGTGGCAAACCATGAACCGCTGGGTGCTGGACGGCTTTGAACAAACGTACAAAAAGTTGGGAATAACCTTCGAAAAAACCTACTTTGAGTCGGACACTTACCTCTTGGTAGGGATATCGTCAGCGAGGGTCTGCAGAAGAAGGTTTTTTATCGACGCGACGACAGCTCTGTGTGGGTTGACCTGACTGGCGAAGGACTGGATGAGAAGCTCCTGTTGCGTGCCGACGGCACATCAGTTTATATAACCCAGGACCTCGGTACAGCCCAATTACGCTATGAGGATTTTAAAGCAGATAAATATATTTACGTGGTGGGCAATGAGCAAAACTACCACTTTGATATACTTAAGCTGATTTTGAAAAAACTGGGCAAGACCTGGGCAGAAGGCTTATTTCACCTTTCGTACGGCATGGTCGAACTGCCCGAAGGCAAGATGAAATCGCGCGAAGGTAAAGTGGTCGATGCCGATGACCTTATTGCTGAAATGACAGATACAGCTAGGGTACACACACAGGCTCTTGGAAAATCCGAAGACTTTTCCCCTGATGAAGCCACACACCTTTATGAAACACTGGCCATGGGCGCTCTGAAGTATTTCATACTAAAGGTGGACCCCAAAAAGAACATGATTTTTAACCCTGAGGAATCCATCGACCTCAATGGTAACACAGGCCCTTTTATTCAATATTCTTATGTGAGAATCAATTCGCTGCTGAAAAAAGCCTCTGAAACAGGTTTTACAGCAAACATCCCTGAATTGAAAGCCATTACCCTTAACGAAAAGGAGAAATTCCTGCTGAAGCTGGCCCACGATTTCCCTTCCATTACAGCTGAAGCAGCAGATACGCTTAACCCGGGATTGATAGCCAATTACCTTTATGATATGGCCAGGGAATTTAACCAGTTTTACCACGATTTTTCGGTTTTGCACGAACCTGACAGGAATAAGGCCGCTTTCAGGCTGATGTTATCCGCTTTTACAGGACACATACTTAAAACCGGTTTAGGATTGCTGGGTATAGGTGTCCCCGACAGGATGTAACCCAAATGTACAATTTATGGAAGATGTTATCAGCAGCACCGCCAACCCCGCCGTCAAGAGGCTTCAGTCACTCATAAGGAGCAACCGCAAAAGGCGTGATGAAGGTGTTGTTATTATTGAAGGGGTCAAGGAAATAAATGCAGCGCTATTGGGAGGTTATACCTTTACAGAACTTTACATCTGCCGCGACATATTTTCATCCGGCGATCTTGTGGAAAGAATTAAAGATTCTGCTGCTGTTACACTTTCTGTAAAGTTCATTACTTCTAAAGTATATGAAACCCTTGCTTACAGGGAATCGCGGCAGGGGATTATAGCAATGGCTTTGCCAAAGAAACATACACTGCAGGAACTGAAACTCTGCAGTAATCCCCTTGTACTGGTAATCGAAGCGGTTGAAAAGCCGGGCAATCTGGGCGCCATACTGCGAACTGCCGACGCAGCCGGGGTCGATGCCGTAATTATTTGCGACCCGTTGGCCGATATTTATAATCCCAATGTCATCCGGTCGGGTGTGGGTTGCGTTTTTTTTCAGCAGATGGCTGTTGCAGAATCGGCTGAGGCTATCTACTGGCTGAAATGCAGACAGATTAGAATTTGTGCCACAGCTTTACCTGCCACGCAGATTTATACTGATGAGGATTACAGGCAACCTACAGCACTGGTAATGGGTTCTGAAGCTCAAGGACTGAGCAGGATTTGGTTCGACAGTGCGGATGTCCTTGTAAAGATACCTATGCTAGGCAAAACAGATTCCCTGAACGTCTCTACTTCGACCGCTATCGTTTTGTTCGAGGCAGTAAGGCAGCGCGAAATGAGGTAATTATCTCTGGTATTGATATTTTGAAGTTACCGCTTTACAGCTCAGGGTTCTTTGTAGGAAAAGATAATAGATTCAAGCTGGATAATATAATTTCTCTTGTCGAAACGCGGGGCATATACAAAACCGTCGAGGGTAATTATCTTTTGTTGCGTAGAATCTGTAAAAGTATAATTGATAAACGGCCCACCCATAAAATCCCCTTTCATATCCCAAAGGCCTCTTGTTTCAACAGCAAAACGATTATTAAACGTAGTCTTTTTCGAAACAGGCAACACCACCTTGTGCGAAACCTGCATGAAGGAGCCATCACGGGGACCGGGAATATGTATCCTGGTCAGGGAATCTCTCAGGTTCAGTATGTATGTACTGTTAAAACTGATAGTGTCGGTATAGGGATAGGTATATACAAGCAAACCCATACTGGTTTCTTCTGTTTCCCTTCTTATCCAGCAGAAATCGCCTGATTTTTTAGCCATGAAGTATCCTTTGGGCAGCGTCATGCTGAAGCCAAAGCCCTGTTGCAGGGCATTTGTTAACGACATATCCTGCTCGTTTGAAAAACTTTTCTGCATGCGCTTTCTTTCTGTTTCGTAAAGCAGAGCAATTATCTGCTTGCTGTGCTTTTCGAGCATTTCTACAAAGCCCCCGGGTGTTTGCGAAACCATTTTGATAACCAGTTGCGGCTGTGCCCATACATCTTTTCTGATCTCCATCATGTCTTTACTGATACTGTCTTTGATTTCGACTATGATGATATTGCGGTGCGACTGAAAAATCTTTGAGAAGTCGCCTGGTTCGATATGGGCCAGGTTAAATAAAGGCTCCGGCTGGTTAAGCACCTGGTATTCGGCTGTAAAAATCTGCTTAATATTGTTTCCTGCTGTGCCGTCCCAATGAAATCTGTCGATAACAAAAAGGACTTCGGCTGTTTTACCTGTGGAAGATGGCAGACCGCTATTGTTGTTTTTACATGAAATACTTAATATAAGGCAAACAAGCAATATACCTGAGAGAAATAGGTTGTTTTTCATGGCCGTGTGTCAATTTTGAGAAAAGAATAGTTTGGTACCGGATATCAGCTTTTATCTTTGACAGGAAGTTTGAGTTTCTGCCCCAGGCGCAGGTTGTTATCCTTCAGGCTGTTGAGTTTCTTTATGTCTTCAACAGTTACGCTTTCGTAGCGTTGGGCAATATTCCAGAGGGTGTCGCCTTTCTGTACGGTATGATAGATATATTTGGGATTGTTCTCAGTATTGCTTTTTGGGGAAGGTATTTGCCCGGCTAATTCAGTATGCACGGTATCGGCAGGGGTTTGCACCTCTACGGCTACAGTGGTATGAGGCGGTTCAGCCGTTTTTGCTGTAACCGGACTTGCCAGGGTAAGTGTAGTATCTATTTGTTGTTCAATGGCTGCCTGGGTTTCGAGCATGTTGAGTTCTTTTACGGGTTCCAAAACGGGAATGTGAATAACCAACTGCTGACCGGGTGTAATATTGAGGTTCTTTATTGAATTCCATAACCGTATATTATCTACAGTGCAGGAGTACTTTTGAGCAATATTACGCAGATTATCATTTTTTTCTACGGTATAAAACTCTTTTATTGTATTCTGGGGTGGTTTGGGTAAGATAATTTCGGGCTTCTCCTGCGTAACAATCAATTTTTGCCCGGGGTGTATGGCGGTGCCTTTAAGCCTGTTCCATTTTTGTAACTCGCTGATAGTGCAACCATACTTACGCGAAATAACACCTAAAGATTCTCCTTTGCGTACGGTGTGGCTTTCAGTGTAAACGGGTTTGATGTTATTGCGGGCCATGTAGTCTTCTTTGATGAGTTGCTCAAGTGTCTTAAAACTGTATATTTCTTTTTCATTGGCTATAAATTCACCAATTTTGTCGTATGGAAGTTTTACCACATAATTTTTTTCCAATGAAGCCGGCACAACATATTTCTTAAAAGTCGGATTAAGTGAAATGATTTCATCCATAGGTATGTTCAGGGCTTCGGAAAGCTGTTCAAATGTGATTTTTTCACTAACTGTGATGGTATCTGTTTTTATATACAGATATTCAGGGTAAACGGGATAGAGATTATGCTCCGAAGCGTGAGACAACACATAGGAGGCAGCAATAAAAACGGGCACATAACTTTGTGTTTCACGGGGCATATATTTTCTCACAGTCCAGTAGTCCATTTCGCCCCCTGCCCGCCTGATGGCTTTGTTCACATTGCCGGCACCGGCATTGTAGGCGGCCAGAACAAGCGCCCAGTCGTTATAAATCTTGTATAAATCTACAAAATGTTCACACGCCGCTATGGTGGCTTTATAGGGGTCGTATCTGTCGTCAACGTATGAGCTGACTTCAAGCCCGTACAACTTTCCGGTGTTGAACATAAACTGCCATAAACCGGCAGCCCCGGCACGCGAAATAGCGGTGGGATTGAGAGCAGATTCAATGACAGCCAGGTATTTAAGCTCAAGAGGTAAATTATATTTGTCGAGGGTTTCTTCAAAAAGAGGAAAATAATAGGCTGCAAGACCTAACAAACGTGAAGTTAAACCTCTCTTTTTATAAACATAAAGCTCAATAAATTTTCTGACATCTTCGTTGTAAACATAAGGAAAAGGAGAATTGATATTCATTTTCTTTATTGAGGCCTTGTATTTCTCTTCTGTAAACTGGGGTATTTCATCCGGTTTGTACTTAAATACATTAAGCGAAGCGGTATCGGCATAAAACATTTTGCCTTTAAATAACATTGAAGCTGCAAGGTCATCAAGTCTTGATACTATCAGGTCGTCGTTAATATCTGTAGTGTCGGGGTCTTTTATGCTATCGGTGTTGGGACGGGCTTTGGCAATAAATGAAGTAAAAACCAAAAGCTGTAAAAAAAAGATGCATTTTAATTTCATATTGAAATGAATTTCAATCAATTAATTGATAAAAAGAGAACTCTTTTAATTTAAAATTACAAACATAGAAAATATTTCTTAATAAAACAATAATATTTTTCAATAAAAAAAGCCTCTCAGTTTCTTGAAAGGCTTTATGTGTAATAATTTATAATTCTGCTATTCTGCAGCTGGGGCAGAAGGCGCTCTGAGCGACATGATATCCCTGTCGAAAAGATACATATTGTGCGCACCTAAAATATTTAACTTATCTAAAATGCGTTGTACAGAAGCTTCTTCTTCGCGTTGTTCAAAAATAAACCATTGCAACCAGTTCTGACTTGCAAAGTCTTTTTCTTCAACCGCTACATGCATGATTTCGTTTATTGAATTGGAAATAAACTGTTCGTGTTTCAAGGCTTCGGTAAAGAGAAATTTTACATCATGGAAAACAGATTCAGGTTTTTCAATAGCAGGCAAAATGGCTTTACCGCCTTTTTCGTTTATAAAACGTATGAACTTAAGCATGTGCAGGTGTTCTTCTTCAGCCTGTGCATAAAACCAGTTGGCAATACCTTCATAGCCCTGTGTCTCAGCCCATGATGCCATAGCTAAGTATAAATTTGAGGAGAAAGCTTCCTTGCCTATCTGCTCATTCATAATGGTTTCTAATTTTTTCGATAACATAATTATTGATTTTGTTTATTAATACTAAATTTAAATTATATGCAAAAATATAAAAAACAGGCTTTCAACAAACGTTTGTTATTTTGAAAGCCCGTTAATTTTTGTTAAAATAACTTTACCTGCAGAGGTAAGATTTAAGCAGTTTGCTTCTCGAATTCTTTTTAAGCCGCCTGATAGCTTTTTCCTTTATCTGTCTGACTCTTTCCCTGGTGAGGTCGAATTTTATAGCAATCTCATCAAGTGTAAGGCCGTGGTTAATACCTATTCCAAAGTAAAGGTTGATAATGTCGCGTTCTTTTTCCGATAAAGTGGCTAAGGAACGTTGAATTTCTTTGGAAAGAGATTCGTAGATAAGTTTGTCGTCGGTGTCGGGCAGGTCTTCGTTTACAAACACATCAAGCAAGGAGCCTTCTTCACCCTGCACCAGCGGAGCGTCCACAGAGATGTGGCGGGTGGATATACGCAGCGATTCTTTAACCTTGTCCTCAGAAAGTTCGAGCGACTTGGCCAGTTCGTCGGCTGAGGGAGCTCTTTCGTAAAGCTGTTCGAGCTTTGAGGATTCTTTTTTTATTTTGTTAAGTGAACCCACCTGGTTGAGTGGAAGACGCACTATACGCGATTGTTCGGCAAGAGCCTGGAGGATCGACTGGCGTATCCACCATACGGCATAAGAAATAAATTTAAACCCTCTTGTTTCGTCGAAACGCTGGGCAGCTTTTATAAGGCCGAGATTGCCCTCGTTGATAAGGTCGGGCAGGCTTAAGCCCTGGTTCTGGTATTGCTTGGCCACAGATACCACAAAGCGCAGGTTCGATTTGGTAAGTTTCTCAAGCGCGACAGTATCGCCTGCTTTGATTTTTTGTGCTAATAATACTTCCTCTTCGGCAGAAATCAGCTCCTCTTTCCCAATTTCCTGTAGGTACTTGTCGAGCGAAGCGGTTTCCCTGTTGGTGATTGATTTTGTGATTTTTAGTTGACGCATTTCTTATAATTAGTTAATAATCAGATGCTTATGAAATTGATAAGAATATGGCATTTGGGGAGTGCAAAGATATGAAAATTTTTCGGATTTTTCACTATAATTTCCAATTTTTATTTCCATTTATTTTTACCCTCAATATTTACATGTAAAAGAATACGAAAAATTTACGGTTTTGTTGCAAATAAAGGGAGATAATTTCTATTTATATCCACTATGCGAACCATGGTTTAACCGCAGCGAGATACCCTGTAATGTCACCCTTTCAGCCTTTATACCCCGTTTCTATATGTGTTAGAATAATTTCATCCCTTCGGGATTGCTATATATTTTTTTAAATAACAAACAGCCAACTTCGACACTGAATTCCGAACTCCGATTTTTCTGCTCTTTTTACCGCAAAGTCCTCAAAGGAGGTGCTTCCGATTCTCCCCATAACCATCGGGATGGGTAGGGGGAAATAACAGCTAAATAATAAACTGGCTGCTGAACCGATAGCTGCCCCACTGCTGCTTCCGGTAGTATGAGTATTATAAAGAAAAAGCTGTTTATTGAACCATAGGGACTAAAGTCCTATACAAGGGTGGTTTTCATAGCATAACATAATAGGGCTTTAGCCAAAAATATCAAAACGAAAAATCGACCAAAAAAAATAATTTCCCCGTAGGGCTTGCTTGACGGAAGACAGGGAAAAATGTCAATAGCCACGGGTAAGCGAAGCGAACCCCGTGGCGTTATTAGAAAAATATAAGGGTTTTGGCATGTGAATTTGCTGCGTATTTGGCAAATTCCATGACAAAACCGCAGAGAAAAATATTTTTTTTAAATTGAAATTCTTATTTTTACGCCTCAATTTAAATTATTTCTACATAGAATATTAACACCATGTTATATTTAAGAAACTTCTTTTTTGTTCTACTGTTCTGCCTGCCGGGCCTGTCCATGGCCGATGAGTTTGTGGTTATCTCCTTCAAGCACCGCCCCGAGAGCACGGCTGCACGTGAGCGCGTTGAGATTGATGTAAACGACCGCAAGTGCGCCCTTATCATCGTAAAAACAGATGTGGATCTCTCAAACGCTATGTTCGATGCCAACCCCATGGTGTGCAAAAGTCGTAAGGAAGCCCCGGGCGAGTGGTGGGTGTACGTGGCGCCCGGCAGCACCAAGCTGCAGATTAAACGGGACGGTTTTATCCCTTTCGATTATTTTTTTCCTAAGGATACCCCCATAGAAAGCCTTAATACCTACGAGCTGCGCATCACC
>JAKIYU010000050.1 GCA_022708385.1 Bacteroidota bacterium
ACACAGTTTAATGAACACTCCCAACACTCCTAATGAAGACTCCCGTTTTAATGAACACTCCCTGAAAGTTCTCGAACACTCCCAACATCGAATATCAAATATCGAATTAACTTCTCGATTTTTTAAAATTTTTAGCTCCCTTCCACCCTTAGTTATACTTGCCTGCGGCAGGCAGGGCTTCACTTTCCACCCTAAAGGCCTACCCTTAGTGAAACTATGACAGCCTGCTTTTCACACTTCAAACTTCAAACTTCAAACTTCACACTTCAAACTTCACACTTCAAACTTCAAACTCCAACTGCCAGCATCTATATAGCTTACTTTAGGCACTATAAGTACTTTAGTTCACTTTAGGCACTTCCATTTACTCCTTATTCCTGCTATCCATAATGATGGTCACGGGGCCGTCGTTAATAAGTTTTACCTGCATCATGGCGCCGAATATGCCGGTTTGCACATCTTTCTGGGTGTCCTGATGCAGTTTGGCGATAAATTTTTCGTACAGTTCTTTTGCTTTATAGGGGGGTGCGGCGCGTATGTAAGAGGGACGGTTGCCTTTTTTGGTACTGGCATGCAGGGTGAACTGGCTTACCACCAGCAGGCTCCCGTCCGCTTCGGCAAGCGACAGGTTCATCACGCCTTCACTGTCGGGAAATATACGCAGACGTGAAATTTTTCCGCTGACCCATTCAATATCTTCGGAATTATCGTCTGACTCAAAGCCTGCCAATATGAGCAGCCCGCTTCTTATCTGACCGGTAACCCTGCCTTCAACGGTCACCGATGCTTCTGAAACTCTCTGTATGACAACGCGCATGTTATGGGGTTTGTTTTTTTTATTTATTTTTTCCTAATCACCGAAAGGCCATCCCTCAGGGGCAGCATAAGCACTTCGACCAGAGGGCAACTGCTGACATGTTTGTTGAAAGCGGCCAAGGCAAGGGCTTCTCTGTCGTTTGGTGCGGGGTTTAAAACTTTTCCATCCCACAGTACATTGTCAGCTAAAATAAAACCACCTGTTTTGACCTTGTTGATAATGGTGTCGAAATAGGTAATATAATTTTCTTTGTCGGCATCAATAAAAACAAGGTCGTAAATATCGTTGAGCGTTGGCAGAATTTCGCAGGCATCGCCTGTCAACAAGGTTATATTCTTACTGTTTTCCGACTGCGAAATATAGCGCATAATAACATCCTGCAATTCAGGATTTTTCTCAATAGTGGTCAGCCGGCCTCCTTCTCTGAGGCCTTTTGCCAGGCATATAGCCGAATAACCGGTATAGGTGCCTATTTCCAGAATGTGTTCCGGTTTAATCATCTGGCTAATCATCTGCAAATGCATACCCTGCTGGTGCCCCGAGAGCATGCGCGACCAGAGGTATTTGGCATGTGTTTCTCTGTTCAGAGCGGCCAGGAGGGGCGTTTCGGGCGTGGAATGCAAACCGCAGTAATCTTCTATCTCTTCAGGAATAAAATCCATGTTGTTCTATTTATTTTTTATTTTGAAAAATCAAAGTCGAAAAATGTTTTTCATCAAATATTTCCTGTGCAATATTTTTTAAATCCGTTGGCGTTATTGTATCAATTTTCCTGTAAATATCATCGAGCGTATCCACTTTATTATAGACCATTAAACTCTTACCTATGGAAAGCATTTCGCCCAGTTTCGACTCGTTGGCAATAGCCAGTTGCCCCTTGAGCTGGTTGCAAGCCCTTTTGAACTGCAAATCGCCAAGCGTGTTTGTCTTAAGCTTTTCAAGCTCCGTAAAGACAAGTTTGCGAACCCTTTCAATATGTGCATTATCGGTTGCATAATAAATGTAAAAAACACCGGTATCGAGGTATGGGGTGTAGTTTGAATCGATGCTGTAGCAAAAGCCATATTTCTCGCGGATGTTCAAATTAAGTTTGCAATTAAGACCGGGACCGCCGAGTATATTGTTCAGCAAGGCAAGTGCAGTTCTCCTTTCATCGTGATAGCTATAAGCTGTAACCCCAATCACAATATGGGCCTGATGGTTTTTACGTTTTACCACAACATCTTTCGGTTTGTAAACCGGCAAAGGCGTTCTTTTTTTTGTCCTCAGGTTGGAGGGAACTTTCCCGAAATATTTTTCAAACTGCTTTATAAGTTTTGCCATCTCAATCTGGCCAACAGAGCTAATAACAATTTGGTCAGTATTGTAATTATTTTTTAAAAAAGTGAAGATTTTTTGTTGTGAAAAGTTTTTAATACATTTTTTGTTTCCCAAAATATCTCTGCCCATAGGGTGGCCTTCGAAAATAAGGTTTTCAAATTCATCGAATATAAGGTCAGACGGGCTGTCCTTATACTGATTTATTTCGTCATAAATGATTTCCTTCTCCTTTTCAATTTCTTTTTCAGGAAAAACAGAGTTGAAACAAATATCCGACAAGAGGTCGAGGGTGCGGGCATAATAAGGGTTCAGAAAAGAAGCATAAATGCAGGTTTCTTCTTTGGTGGTATAGGCATTTATTTCGCCACCTACATTTTCGAGATGGTTAAGAATATGATAGGCTTTGCGCTTTTGGGTGCCTTTAAAAAGGGTATGTTCTATAAAATGTGCCATCCCCTGCTCATCATCGCATTCATCGCGGGTACCGGCATTAATAAGCATGCCCATGTGTGAGACGGGTAAATCGATTTTTCGGTGAATCAGCCTGATACCGTTTGAAAGAGTGTGGGTTAGAAATGTCATTTTTTTAAACTTGAAAAACTTTCTGTTTGGTAATTAATAATTATGCAAATTTACAGATTTTGCAATGCAAAAGGGAATTTATTTGTCATCATAAATTTTGTCATGGTTAACACCAACAAAAACTTCGTTTTTCGTCGGCTTTGACGCGGAGGTCTTAGTCCGACTGCTTTGCACGTCGGCCCGAAGGGCAAATTACGCTAATGCGTAATTTGGGTTTAAGGAATTGAAATAGTTTTTCGTTTATAAACCATAAAAGAATAAGGGTAAGCATTTTTATCATCGGGCTGATGGTCCGATTGGAATGTTTTTTCCCATAAATCAGGCTTAATTTCGGGAAAGAAAGCATCGCCGTCAAAAGCATGGTGTACTTTTGTAACATATAGAAAATCAACCATATTTATAGCCTGCCTGTATATCTGCTCGCCCCCAATGATGAAGGCCTTTGCCTCATGCTTGAGCATTGCTGTTGCTTCCTGAAGAGAATGGGCAATTAAACAGCCATCCTGCCTGTAATTGGGGTTTCGTGTTATAATAACAGATGTTCTCCCATGCAAAGGTTTGCCTATGGAATCAAATGTTTTACGTCCCATAATTATAGGACAGCCCATGGTCAGTGCTTTGAAATATTTCAGGTCGGCAGGCAGGTGCCAGATAAGTTTATTGTCTTTTCCGATGACATTATTTTCGGCTATGGCTACTATGAGGGAGAGTTTCATAAACGAAGAGTTTGAAGTGTGAAGTTTGAAGTGTGAAGTTACCCTTATAACATGCGAAGTTAAAAAGTTTGGATAACATCTATTAAAAAAATCATTAATGTCCGATAAAAATTTTGATGCATATTTTAAGCATAATATTACGGTGCTCTGCACCTAAAATATCACTCATTGTATTTTTTTACAAATATTATAGGACGCTGTCCCAATAAGCCTTATATTATTTTTTAAAAAATAACATAATTGTTAAAACTGCTCCAGAGGAGCAAAATATTTGTAAAAAAAACATAACAAGGCAAAAATAAGCTCCAGAGGAGCGTTATATTATACATAACAGTACTAATCAGGATTTTCTTTTTAATATTAATTTTTATCGGACACCAATGTAAAAAAATTCTCTTTCCATCAATCGAACAGAAAATATTTCATTGAAATCAAACTGCCGATTGCCAAAATTAAAACTCAACTTCACACTTCAAACTTCACACTTCACACTTAATCAAACGGCTACCGGTGCTTTAATATGCGGGTGCGGGTCGTATCCGGTAAGTTGGAAATCGGCAAACTGAAAGGAGAAAATATCCTTTACCGCAGGGTTGATTATCATTGTAGGCAGAGGTTTTAAATCCCTGCTTAACTGAAGTTTTGCCTGTTCAATGTGGTTGGCATAAATATGGGCATCGCCAAAGGTGTGTACAAAGTCGCCGGGTTTCAGATTGCATACCTGAGCAATCATCATAGTCAGCAAGGCGTACGAAGCAATGTTAAAGGGGACACCGATAAAAATGTCGGCACTGCGCTGGTACAACTGGCATGACAAGCGGCCATTGGCCACGTAAAACTGGAAAAGCACGTGACAAGGGGGCAAAGCCATTTTTTCAATCTCGGCTACATTCCATGCACTAATCATCAGACGCCGGGAATCGGGATTTGACTTAATTTGCTTAATAAGCTCCGATATCTGGTCAACGGTTTTATCCCTGCCCTGCCATGAGCGCCACTGCGCACCGTAAACGGGGCCAAGATTGCCATCCTTGTCGGCCCACTCATCCCAAATGCTTACGCCATTATCCTTAAGATATTTGATGTTGGTTTCTCCTTTTAAAAACCAAAGAAGTTCATATATAATCGACTTCAGGTGAAGCTTTTTTGTAGTAAGCAACGGGAAGCCTTCTTCAAGATTAAATCTCATCTGGTAACCGAAAACGCTTATGGTGCCTGTTCCGGTGCGGTCTTCTTTTTTTTGCCCATGCGCAAGCACATGTTTCATCAAATCATGATACTGTTTCATCTCATCTGTATTTTAAAAAATGGTATAAATAAAAGGCGCCACTGCAGAACTTGTGCTGCCGAAAACTATCAGCAACCCTATGAGCAGCAGTACCACTATAATGGGCACGAGCCACCATTTCTTGCGTTCCTTAAGAAAAAGCCATAAATCTCTTATAAATTCCATTATTTATTCAATAATTTATTAAAAAATTCAAAACTGTGTTATTACTGGTTTAAAAAACAAAATTATTAGTTTTACAACAAATTTGAAAATAAAAATGAAAATTGTTTATATCGCCGGGATAAGTGGTTTTATTGGACGTCATCTTGAAATTTCTCTGAATGCATCGGGCTTTGTTGTACGGGGAATTTACCGAAACGATTTTATGCTGACAGAGGAAGATTTTGCTAAAAAAATATCAGACGCTGACATTATCATTAATCTGGCGGGAAGTCCGATAGATGGCCGGTGGACAAATAAATATAAAGAGAACCTGATTAACAGCAGGATTTTAACTACATCAAAAATTACAAATGCCATAATTAATAATCCCAGAAAACCTGAATTATTTATATCTGCTTCTGCTACAGGCATTTACAACAGCGAAGGAATTCAAGATGAGTTTTCGCCAGTTTCAGCAAATGATTTTCTGAAAAAGCTGTGTATATCGTGGGAAGCTGAGGCTCAAAAAGCAGCGCTCTACACAAATGTTGCCATATGCCGTTTGGGCATTGTGTTGAGTCCTAAAGGTGGTGCACTTAAAAAGATGCTTAACCTGTATAAATATGTACCGGCAACCCAGATGGGCAATGGCAATCAAATAATGTCGTGGATACATCTCACCGACTTGCTTTCTGCATTTATTTTATTATTCAGAATAAAAAAACAGGCGTTATAAATTTAACTTCACCCCATGCTGTTAGCAATAAAATTTTTACAAAAGAGCTGTCACTACACATGAAGAAGAAAATTACCCTCACATTGCCTGAGCCATTAATAAAATTGATTTTCGGTGAAGGTTCTGTTGTCCTGACTTCCGGTCAGCAGGTTTACCCCAAAATACTACTTGAAGGGGGTTTTAAATTTCAATTTCCCGATATTAAAACTGCCTTAAAAAGTCTAATAATTTACTAACAAAATATTTTTGAATACAAAGTTATATACAATGCTATTATTCAACACTTTATAAAATTTTACGCCCTAACAAAGCATCTTTTTTAAACAACCTGCGTATAATTTAATGTATTTTTAATAAAAAATTTTTTTAAAAACAAAAAATATTATTAAATTTGACAATTCTTAAAATTATAGTTATCATACGATTAGTGCTTTTAATCGAATAACTTGTACAAACAGGGCAGACACTTAAAGTCTGCTTCTGTAAAGCTATTTAAAAGGGCGCAACTTGGTTTTAAGAAAAAATTGCTTAATATAAAAGTCAATTTTAACAACACATGAAGAAACATTTACTTTTATTGAAAATTCTTTTCATACTGATTTGTTTCCCTGTTGTCATTAACGCACAGTTTGTCAATAAAGGCAGAGATATTTTTGTTCAGGTTGACGCGCAAATGTACATCAAGGGCGATATTTCGAACGACACGGGTTATATTCTAAACAACGGATTAATTGTAATGATTGATGCCTTTTTAAATCATTCCGTATTTGAATCCGGCCCCGACAGTTATGTAAAACTGGAAGGCGACACACAGGAAGTAGGCGGCAGTAAACTTATACCTTTCTGGAATCTTTATATTGCAGGTACAAATCACAAATATTTTACCGGTCCCACTCAAGTGAATGACAGCCTGAAATTCGTTGCTAATAAAATTGTTCTTTCCGACAGCAATATCACATTAACACCCACCGGTGAAATATATCACCCCTCTCCCGCAAAACATATAGTTACCATAGGCGAAGGATATCTTGTTAAGAAGGTAGTACCTCTGAACACGCCATATCTTTTTCCTGTAAGTGACACCCTTAACACTTACAAACCGGTTATTCTCACCTATTCGGGAAACATTGATACCATATCTGTAAGATGTAACATTGGCATTCATCCCACAACCGGAGCCGACACAACAACCGTTTACAGCACTTATTACATCCACGAAAGCAATCCCGGCGGCACAGAAGCCCGTGTGGATCTTGGATGGAATACGCAGGATGAGCAGCCGGCATTCAATAATTCCTGGGCCATGATGTGGCAGAATATCAATGGTGTATGGCACCCGCTGAGCGGCACGCCCGGCGCAATAGTGAACACACCCGAAACACACTGGCACTATTTTGTTGTAGGCCTTCCAGACCTGACACCCCAATACGGCAACTTTATTATACGTAGTATGCCGGTACCCACAATTACACGTAAACCTGTGCCCGCCATAATATGTGAAGGTGATGATGCGCATTTCAGCATTGATGCTGTTTCGTGGTTGCAAAACTATTATCAGTGGCAGGTCAACTGCGGCAATGGATGGGTTGACGTGGTAAACGACAATATTTATTCAGGTGCACAAAGCAATTACCTGGTTATTCACAACGCCAGCCTGAATATGAACGGATGCTTTTTTAGGTGTATTGTTTCAAATGATGCCGGTTATGTTTTGTCGGATGCCGTGCCAATTACCGTGAACAAAAAACCTGTAGCCGACTTCTATGCACAGGAAACACAAATCAATGTAATGCATTATGCAGAGTTTTATGACCTTTCAACTGATGCGTCATATTGGGAATGGGAGTTTGGTGAAGGCAGCACCTCCAACGACCAGAATCCTATTCAGTATTACTACATAGACGGATTTTACACCATAACGCTCATAGTTACAAGTCCCGATGGTTGCAAGGACACTATTGTTAAACCCAATTATATTGATGTTGTCGGGCCGGATATCTATGTACCCACACTCTTCACGCCTAATAACGACGGCATGAACGATGTGCTTTATGTAAGGGGTGAAGAAATAAATAAATTTGAGTTCAAGGTTTTCAACCAACTTGGCCTTTTAATGTTCCAGACAACTAACCAGTTGATGGGCTGGAAAGGTAGTGTGGAAGGCGTACCTCAACCTGAAGGCAATTATGTTTGGACTGTTACCGGAGAAACGCGGCGTGGGAAAATCAAGGTGTAACCACTTTAGCAAGATAAATTATGAAGAAGTTAATTTTCATTTTATCCTTAGTTATTGTGGCCGGTGCTTACGCACAGGACCCTCAGGTTTCACCCTACTCCTCAAGCGCCTTGTATGTGAATCCCGGTGCATGCGGCTTTTTTCAAAACCGTGATTTGAGAGCACACCTGAATTATAAAAATCAGTTTGCCAGCATCCTGGCCAAAGGCATTGCCACATCATCACTTGCTGTTGACAAGCCTATACCTTCAAAAAATATCGGTCTGGGCATCATGGTCATGAACAATACAGCGACCACAGGCGCTATGAAAGACCTCAGTGTCATGGCTTCATTCGGATACCGCGCACAGCTTACCCGTGCCAGAGGAAGTAAAGGAGCGCATTATCTTTGTTTTGGATTGCAGACAGGTTTCAAGCAAAAGAGTTTTATGCCCGATAAACTTACCACCGACAACCAGTTTGTTGAAAATTATGGTTTTGATGAAACTTTACCCAGTGGCGAAACCTTTACTAATACCTCCAAATTGTATCCCGATTTTAATTTTGGTGCTTTATGGTATATCGGCAGCAGAAGAAGTTTTTCGAGAGCCGACAAGGTACGTATTCTTCCCTGGGCAGGTATTTCCATTTCGCACCTTACCCAGCCCAACGAATCGTTCTACGGCAATATAGAAAGCAGGTTGCCACGAAAATACCTGGCCCATGGTGGCGCTGAAGTGCAAACATCTACTCAGTTTGCCCTCCAACCCACATTTATTATTTTTCAACAGGGCACCAACGTGCAGTATAACACAGGTGCGACAGCCAATTTCAGAGGTAAAAGCGAAGCCACTTTCATAATTGGTTCATTTTACAGGAGCGATGATGCTGTAGTGGCAATGACAGGCATAAAATATCTTGATTTTACTTTTCTTTTCAGTTACGATATCAACACATCCTCTTTGAAAGAATTTACCAATGCCAACAGTGGCCTTGAGTTCACGTTGAAATATGTACTGACTACTGAAGTAAAGAACAGACCATTCTTATAAAATATTAAAATTAAAGCGGAATAACAAAAAATAAAACATAATAACTAATAACTATGAGAAACACATCCATTTACACATTGGCCATTGTTATCATTACATGTTTCTATTCGTTGAGCATGAAAGCCCAGACTAATAATGTGGGTATCGGAACTCTTAATCCTGACCCCACAGCTATTCTACATCTGGAAGCAACCCGTCAGGGATTTCTCCCTCCATGTCTGACTTCTCTGCAGCGCGACTCAATAGTGAATCCGCACATGGGTTTGTTAATTTTCAATACTACAGACAGTGTTTTGCAGTATTATAACGGTGAATGCTGGATGTGGGTTTTTCAGGAAAATTGCGATGACTGTATTTTTGATATCTTTTTGAGTGATACTGCCGGTCACATAAACCGAACGACTACAGATTCACTGGTCGTAACAGTTACAGTACAGCAGATATCGGGTACAGGACAGGCCATAGGATTGTTTATTGTTTCTAACGTACCAACAGGTGTAACCACTTATCTTACGAATCCTATCATTAATTACAGCGGAAGTTCCGACCTTATAATTAATTCAACTGTATTTGCACAACCTGGAGTTTACCCTATAGCTATACAGGGGATATGCGGTTCAATTATTAAATACAAGCTTTTTCAACTAACCATTGACCCATGCTATATAGTCAACATCACATCGCCAACTGTAAATTACAATTTGCAACAGGCAAATAATTTACCAGGGCCTGGCAATCCGATATGTGTAGTAATGACAGTTTATCCCGGAGTAGAAATGACAAGTGATACAACTTCAAAACCTGTTATCACATTTGGCAACCTTGATTTGCAATCACATGTTGGAATAATCAATCACGGGGCTATGTTGGCGCGTGGGGGTAATGGTGCAGTTGGTGGCACTTTCAGCAGTTTTGGTAACCCCGGTAATGTAGGTGGAAATGCCATAAATATGACAACAAGGATGACCCTTATGACAAATACTTTCGGCTACCATTGGGCAGGTGGTGGTGGTGGTGGTTCTGTTGGAATCGGCTATCCTATCAATATTCCTATAATCGGCACGTTTAATATCGCTGTGGGTTGCGGTGGCGGTGGCGGTGCAGCACTAGGTAAAGGAGGAACAAGTATTCTGGGTGGTATTCAGATAAATATTTTTGATGCAGGACATGATGCTACCGGTGGCGTAATGGGACAAGGAGGTGCGGGAGGTCTGTTGAATTACACCTTTAATATACCCATTGGACCGGTAAACGCACAAATAACACCAGGTGGTCATGGCGGAGATGGTGGAAATTATGGACAGCAAGGCACCATGGGCTCACTTTTTGTACATTTTCTTGTACTGGTAACCCTCCCCTGGCCTATCGGTACCATAACTATTCTTAATTATACCTACAATCCCGGTATTAACTTCCCTCCCGGCGGCCAACCAGGCTATATGATAAAACGTAATGGTTTCCCTCTTCTCGGATGGCCTCTGATGTTACCAGACCAATTCTACCAATCTACTTATTATAAAGGATTCGTAAATTAATTTTAATCAAACAAACACATTAAAGACATGAAAAAGAGCCTATTATTAATTTTCTGTTCCATATTGTCGGTAATTATTACTGCACAAACCGTAAACAATGCCACTATCAAAACAACTGTTAAAGGAGATAAGTTTGACGGTGAAATTATCTGGTATCTCAAAGGAGACAAAGTTGCCTTTGATATGCAATTTACCCATGAAGGCAAAACCTATTCTTCAAGGTTTATTCCCGATAAATCCAAAGGTCTGTTCCATATTCTTACCAATTCGGGTGAGAGCAGAATATACAGTACTGCCGATGCCAAATCGATAGAAGCAACGCCGGGTTTTGACCCTGTTATACTTTCTGTAGAACCCGCAAGTGATGCACTAATATCAGGCATTAACTGTAAAAAGGTCATTGTAAAAACCGCCGGCACCATTACCGAGTGTTTTATCGACCCCAGTATCAATGTCAATTACACCAGCTATGAAACATTTTTCCGCTCCGATTATGCTTTACTGGCCATGAAAGAGCTTAAAATGAATGGTTTCCCTATTGCTATAAAAACTACTGACCTTGAAGGGAAAGTCATCACTGAAGTCATGACCACAAATATCCAGCAAAACTCAGTAACCGACAATCATTTTGCTATTGGAAAAGAATACAAGACAATTGAAGAATTAAACAAGGCTGCTGAACAAAAAAAATAAAACTGTATTATATAATGCATTTAAAAAACTGGTTTAATACCTATTAAATCAGTTTTTTTTTTACTTTTGCCTATCAATAACACAATAAATTTTAACCCAATGACCATGAAAAAAGTTTTATATTTTGTACTTATTGTACTTATAGCAGCATCCTGCGTGCCCGCCAGGCAATATGATGAAATGAAGGCCAAGAGACTGCAATGCGAGGAAGAACTTAAACAGCTTAAAGCCGACAACAAAGACCTAACTGAAAACAAAAATGAAATGGTTGAAAAAATGGACCTGATGTCGCGCCAGATAGAAGGGTTAAAAAACGACACGGCCATTACAGGTGTTACTTCGCGCAGACTTCGCGACAACTATGATCAGCTTAATAAAACATACAACCTCCTGCTCGAAAAGAACAAGGAACTTCTCGAAGGCAATTCCTCAGAAACACGAAAAGTATTGGCTGAATTGCAGAAAACCCAGGAAAACCTGCAAAAGAAAGAAGATGAACTGAAGAAAGCCGAGCAGGAGATGAATGAAAAAAAGAAGAACCTTGAAGAAACGAGTAAGCAACTTGAAGAAGCTCAGGCAAGCATGAAAGAAAAAGAAAAGAAACTAAAAGAATTACAGGATATTCTCAACAAACAGGAACAAACCGTAAAATCGTTGCGTGAGTCTGTTTCTAAAGCGCTTCTGGGATTTGAAAACCAGGGACTTACTATTAATATTAAAAACGGTAAAGTATATGTTTCCCTTGAAGAAAGCCTGCTTTTTGCCTCTGGGAAATTTGATGTGGATGCCAAAGGTGTTCAGGCACTGAAACAGCTTGCCAAAGTACTTGAAAGCGACCCCGAAATAAACGTACTTATAGAAGGTCACACCGACAATGTACCCTATAAAGGGGCTGGCCAGATAAAAGACAACTGGGACCTGAGCGTGATGCGCGCTACGGCTATTGTAAAAATTCTGCTTGCCAACGGTAAAATAGCCCCCGAAAGGCTTTCGGCTTCAGGGCGCGGCGAATATGTGCCCTTAGAAGCAGGCGATACCAAAGAAGCCCGCGCCAAGAACCGCCGCACTGAAATTATTCTTACACCCAAACTGGATAAACTGTTCCAGATTATTGAATCGAATTAATTTCTATCATTTACAACAATCTCTTTACCGGGATATACTTCCGAAAGGTATTTTTTTGAGGGAGAATCAATAAATTCTTCAATATTATATTCAGTCCACCGTTCATCAACAAGCCTGATAGTTGAGTGATGTGATGTTATAATATTTGGCCAGTCTCGGATGAAGTTGTCACCCGTGGAAGATTTCATTGTAGCATCAATTACAAGCACCTTTGAACCAAGGCTGTTTGTGTGCAGGCTAATGTCTCTGCCTGGTTCGGTGTTACCGGCACTTCGCCATACAACCGAGGGGAGATCATACGGGCTGACCAGAGGTTCGATAAAAACCACATACCTGATGATACTGAGATTGGGGTCATTCAGCAAAATCCTTGTAATTTTATTTATAATCTCAGGGGTGTTTTTCTGAACCGAAATGATAAGCAAATTCAGGCCTTCAATTATCAATTGTTCATTCCATGCTTTCACTTCCGGACAGATTTGCAGAATCTCCGACATAGAGCTTATAATGTGCTGAATTTGTTTTTCATCA
>JAKIYU010000051.1 GCA_022708385.1 Bacteroidota bacterium
CGGATACCGTTATGGTTGAAGTGTCGCTGATGTCCTGCGATAAAGGCTCAATTTCGTTGAAGTACTCCATGATATACCTGCGCATATAGCCCGGCCTGTTCCCTGCAAAACTGCGTAACTGCTCTACATTCGCTTGCCAGCCCGATAGGTCCTGCGGTTTCGACCAGCGGGCAATGTGTTCGGGCATGGCCGTGGCATAGCGCTGTTCAAAGGTGTTTATCCTGTTAACCACGGTATCGCTCCTGAATAAGGTGTTAAGCATATCGGCAAAACGGTTTACAAAATCATTCCTGAAAGTGGGATTCTGCAGCATTTTACGCAACTGCATGGTGGCATAAGGGTAATTGGTATTCCATGAGGGCGGCGATGTAGGCCCATTGGGCGTGGTGGAGAAAACAAGCGTGTTGTGGTCGTAGTTGTTGTAGCTTTCGAGGCCGAAACCAAAGTCCGTGTCAAATATAATCCAGCGCCATAGCCCCCCTATAACCTTTGGGCGCCAGTAATCGCGGTTGTTGCTCGGCCAGTCGATGTTGGCAAAATACAACTGGGCGATGTTATAATCTGTAAAATTACCCAAATCAATCATCCCGTTCATGTAATCATATCCCGCCTGTGTAGTCATATCGGCCGATTCGAGAAAATTGTACCACTGAAAATAATGGAGGTTATCACCTTCTTTCACTATGCCGTGCTTTTCAAGGTAATCAATATTTTCAGGGTCAGTATTGCCATTGCTGCCGATGTAGTACTTGTCCGTCCGTTCACGCAGGTTGTGTATGCCCCAGAACTCGCCATTGATAAAGACCACCACCGGTAAACCTGCCTGGTAATTCAGTCCGCTGCCCATATCACGCGCCAGTTCCGACATGAACACATCCCTGAACATGGTGCTGGTGTTGTCGTTACCTGAATTGCGAAGCATGAGCGTTTTAAAAGACGCGATGTCCTTGTCGGGAAAAAACGGGTAGTTGAAAAATGTGTCTGCATAAAGCCTTAAAGCCTTCTGTGGCAGCAGGCGTGTGTCGCCGCCATGTATTCTTACAGTGGCATCAGTAACATAGCTGCGCACACCGGAGGCAGTGAAAAATTCGAAATGGACCGGCCTTTCCCATAGGGTTCCTGTTTCAAAATAATTGCCTGTATTGTCACTGCCTGTGTAACTGATGCCCGGCACATAAATACCGGTACTGTCGGAAAAGAGATTGGCCGCTTCTGTAACAAGCGACACAAGCGGTAAGGCATAACGGCTGCTTATCAAACTGTCCACAAAAAAGGTTTGGGTGACAACAACCGATGGTGTGCTGTTTCCCGAAAAACTCCGTGCTCTGACAACTGTGGCTTTAAAAACCTCAGCCTGGGGGGCTTCGTAAGCCCATGCACCCGTTTGCACAAAATTGGTGGGAATCACCGACAGCACATTGGTGTCACCTGCACGGCTTTGTATCTGTAAAGGGGATGAATACACCGCTGAACTTCTGTCCGGCACCGATCCGTCGAGGGTGTAATAAATGGTGTCGCCGGTCTGCGCAGGGCTGAGCACCAGGTTAAAAGGTGACACATTAAACCCTCCCTCATGCGAAAATAAAGGCGGGCTAAGCGTCTGTGCAGTGCAGACGTAAAAACTGACCACAAAAGATAAAACAAGTATTTGCTTCATGAAAAAATTAATATGCATTTGCTTTTAATATCTTCAATATCCTTTCATACCTATTCATTTGATTTTCATAAAATAAATTGCATAGAATGGCCTCCTGTAGTTTTTCACTTTTCAAAATATCCAAAAATACATTTTTAAAATATTCCCGAAGCACTAAAGGTGAACTCTTAATTATTTCCTCAATGTTAAATGTGTAATTGAGTAAATAAACAATATCTTCGAAATCGTGACTTGTTCTCGGGTCATTACCACTTCTGTCGTAGAAAGCAGCGAATTTTGAGGCAAGATAAAATGGTAATGGTAAGATATAAACAGGAATGCTGTCAATATCAACCGATTGCTTTAATGAAAAGCCCTCTTCAAACCATTTATTAGCTGGAGCCCAACCAATTGGCTTTGTTCCCATAACATCCACTAAAATTTCATCCAAACGAAATCGGCAAATGACATTATCTCTGCTGTTTTGCTTAAAACCTCTTTTTAAAAGCTTTATTCTTAATTTTTCAAGCTCTCCTAAAGATTTGATTTCTAAGCTTATATCAACATCTTTGGTCGGTCGCACATCTTCTGCTGAGGGGTCATCAATGTACATACTCACTACAGCGCCGCCCACAAAAACAACCTGTTTATTTATATCTCCAAGCGCATGTGCAACCTTCTTAACAGCCATTCTGTTTATGATAGTATTTTTCATAACAGCCTTTTTTTCAATAAATCAACAGCCAATTGCCGTTCCCTTGCTTTTCCCACCCTGAGTGCATCACAAAGAGCCATTAGTTCATAAAAACCTGCATCTTTAAGACAAGCTTCAGGTAAACGAGGGTGCAGAGGCTCTATGGCCTGCCCCCGGGCTATCCCTTCGGCATAGGGCCAAACATAAGGCTCATCGCTTACAATCAACTTGTTGAGGGGCGGTGCAGTGTGTGATGTTGGTAAACCACGTACCAGTGGACCCGGATGTTGAGGATAAACATAGGGCAATCCGTGTTCGAGGAAACTCAATAAAGCCTGTTTCATGAGCCTTTTTTTGTCTTGTGCCAAGAGGCCTGCCAGCACAGAACGATTTATACTTTCACTAATCTCCCCTGGGCTTATGAATAATTCAATGGACAAATCCCGCATTAACCAGGGGAGAGTTCCTTTAGAAGCAATTTTAAGTAAAATAGCCACATCGTGTGGGCGCATTCCATTGTGTTTTTTCATTTAAACTAAGAATTGATAATACAAATGTATAAAATATTTTCAATTTGCGATTTGCAAATTGAAAATATTTTTTTATTAACTTAAAACACCACCCCGCTCGGCGAAGTCTTGTGTAGTGGCTGTTGTGAGCGGGCAGACTTCGTCGTAATTTGTTACAGCCAAAAATAACATAATCTTTCAATTTAATATGCTTTGGGTATTTTTTGTTTTTACAAATATAAGTATTTTGTTAGTTTGAAAACTAAGGTTTAGTGTCCGACGAAGTTAGCCATTGCACTTATCTGCCCACAAAACTTCGCCGAGCAACTTTTTATTTTGAAGACTTAGGCGAGCGGGGAAGAAATTGCAGAGATTGCCATTCAGGCCAGAAACAGGCAAACAGACGAATCGCTACCGGTAGATTTAAAGAAATTGCGTGAACAGCAACGAGTGATAGTTGGCATACATGAGGTATACGGGAGAGTATACCATGAGATAGGTTTTGATAAAGTCATTTCCAACCCGAAACGGAAACCGGCCGCAGTAAAGAACCTGTTTCATGTTGTCATGGGGCGTATAGCTAATCCTAAAAGCAAGATGGCTACGGTGATGGACTTATCAGAAAATTTTGGTGTAGAACTTTCTCTGCCTTCGGTTTACCGGATGATGGATCAGATAGACGAAAAAGTCATATCAAACATACAACAGCGAGCCTATCGGACTGCATGTGGTCTTTTCAAGCGGAAGATTCATGTAGTATTCTATGACTGTACTACGCTTTATTTTGAGTCGTTCACCGAAGATGAGCTAAAAGAAAATGGATACAGCAAAGACATGAAGTTCAATCAGCCACAGGTATTGCTGGCTCTGCTGGTAACGGAACATGGACTGCCGATAGGTTATGAGGTTTTTCCGGGCTCGCAATACGAAGGGCATACGTTAGAAAAAGCCGTAAAAAAAATAGAAGATGATTATCGGATTAGCGATATCGTATTCGTTGCCGACAGTGCCTTATTGAGCGATGACAATTTAAAACTACTGGAACGTCTGGGCAAAAGATACATTGTCGGTGCACGGTTAAAAAGCATGTCAAAAAAATATCAGGAGAAGATAATAGATAAAACCGATTACCGCATACTGACAAAACCTGATGATGAAAATGAATATTCAATAAAAGAAATGTTGGTCAATAATCGCAGGCTGATTGTAAGCTACAATGAAAAAAATGCAAAGAAAGATGCTCATGACAGGGAAAAATCCATTGAACGATTAATCTCCAAACTCAGGAAAAAGAATACGAATCCAGCAAAGCTTATCAGCAACTTTGGTTACAAAAAGTTCTTACAGGTAAAAGGCAATGCTACTGTTGAAATCAATCAGGAAAAAATCGAGAGGGAAAAACTATGGGACGGAATTCACGGAATCATCACCAATCATCCTAATCTAACACCAGAACAAATCATCCGGCAATATCATGGCTTGTGGCAGGTCGAACAATGCTTCAGGTTAAGTAAACATGATCTTAAAATAAGACCGGTCTTTCATTGGACACCACCGAGAATTAAAGCCCATATTGCCATTTGCTTTATGGCGCTCACTTGTACCCGCTATCTTCATTACAGAATAAAAACTCAACATACTACTTTATCTGAACAGCAAATCCGTCAGAAATTATTGTCGGCACAAATAAGCATTCTCAAACATCAGCAGAGCCGAATACTCTACGGTGTACCTTCGTCAATTAATCCGGATGTAAAGAAAATCTATCATCTTATGGGCATGAAAATATCTGATGTGCCTTTTAGAATCAACTAATCCACACCTTTCATACAAAGAAAATGTAGTGCCTAAGGCAAAAGGTATGCTATTGATTTTAAATAAGTTATGAAATTAAACCGTCGAAGTCGGGAGTGGCGCGGCATGGCAATGAAAGGATGAGTCAGCAATTGCTGGCTACGATGGGCGGACTTGCCCTTGATATTGCGTTGAGTCAGAAACCCGACGAAACCCATAACCTCTTCATGCTATCGTATGGCATTGGCAGCACCCTTGGCGTACTTGCTTATTCGAGGCAGCACGAGTATGAAGCCGATAAACTGGGTATGATATTTATGGCCCAGGCCGGTTACGACCTCGAACAGGCCCTCCAGTTCTGGCAACGCATGTCGCAGATTAATGCACCCAAAATGCCTGAATTCCTGAGCACACACCCCAGCGATGAAAACCGCATAAAACAGATACAGGCCTTCATGCCTCAGGCAAAGAAATACTATAAACCAAAACAATAAATTAATACTAAGCATTGACTTTTTGTATAACTTTATCCCCGTTTATTTAATTATTAACCTTTAAAAACAATCATTATGATACCTTTTTTAGTAATCGTTGGCGTTATTCTTTTGTGGCTGATGTTTTCGTACAACAGTCTTGTCTCTAAGCGAAATGAAGCCGACAAAGCTTTTGCCAGCATCGATACCATGGCCAAGAAACGTTATGACCTTATACCCAATCTCGTAGCTACTGTTCAGCAGTATATGCAGCACGAAAGGGCCACCCTTACAGAAATCACCGAGATGAGGGCTAAGGCTACTTCGGGAAATCTTACCAACGACGAAAAAATAGAACTCGACAGCAAGCTGTCCAAAGCCGTTTCAGGCATTATGGTAGCTGTTGAAAACTATCCCGATTTGAAAGCCAGCACCAACTTCATGCAATTGCAGGGCTCCCTTAATGAGGTTGAGGAGCAGCTTTCAGCAGCCCGCCGTTTTTACAATGCAGCGGTAACCTCTTACAATAACGCCATTCAGATGGTACCCAGCAACATAGTGGCTTCAATGTTTAATTTTAAAACTAAACCCCTTTTTGTAATTACTGAGCAGGAACGCCAGAATGTGGATGTAAAATCCCTTTTTAAATCATAAAAACATAACCCATGAAATCATACCAGGAATTTGAACAGTTTTTCAACAATTCGCTGATGACTGACCTGCTCTTGTTAAATGCCCGGCGCAAAAGGATTGTAAACAGGTTTTTAATAATGTTGTTCTGTTTTTTTGTCCCCATTTCGGTGGTATCGGTTATCTTTTCGTTTTACTGGGGCATTGCCATAGCTTTTGTTATTGCCCTGCTGCTTTATTTTCTGTGGGTAAGGGACAAGCATTTTTATAAGGACTTCAAAAACATGGTCATCAACAGGATTGTTTATTTTATCAGTCCTGACCTGAAGTACGAGCCCCAATCGTCGGTTACCGTGGGTGAATTTGCCGCCAGCAGGCTGTTTATGACCAATGTGGACAGGTACAAAGGGGATGACCTTGTGTACGGAAAGATAGATAAAACGGAGTTCCGTTTCAGCGAAATAAAAGCCGAATACAAGAACACCACAACCGACAGCAAGGGCAACACGCGCACCACATGGCATATCCTGTTTAAGGGTTTGTTTTTCATTGCCGATTTTAATAAAGAATTCAGCGGTTCAACAGTGATATTGCCCAATTCTTTAGGCAAAGGCTTCGGTTACCTGAAGAAACTCATGGGCATTACCCGAAGGGAAAAACTGGTGCAACTTGAAGATGTGAACTTTACTAAGGAATTTAATGTGTACGGAGACGACCAGATTGAAGCCCGCTATATACTCTCTACAAGCCTTATGGAAAGGATACTTGAGTATAAAAATAAAACCAAAAGGAATATCTACTTGTCGTTTGTCAACTCTAAAATGTACCTGGGTATTTCGTATTCAAAGGATTTGTTTGAACCCAGCTATATCAAATCGCTTATTAACATCAACCTCATACGCACCTATTTTGATGATATGATGCTAGCCATCAGCATTGTTGACGACCTTAACCTGAACCTAAGAATTTGGACAAAGGAGTAGGAGAGGGGTGTATTTTTAAATTGTAAGTTTAAAAAAAAAGTATTCTATTAAAAAATAGATCAGCGAAAAAGTTTCATTTGATGTTTTTATTTAAATGTGCATCAGTGATTTTAATTTAATAAAAAGTATTTTTGTGAAAAACTAACAAATGCTTTTCAACAGTTTTCCTTTTGTCATTCTACTTTTGACAACTTTTACTTTTTATTATTTGCCTTTTTTAAAAAAAATGCAGATTCAATTGCTTATTGTTTCAAGCTTAATATTCTATGGATTCCACAATCCTGAGTTAGTATTATTGCTTATTTTTTCTGCATTAACAAACGCTATTACTAGCTATTTAATTTGCTACGGGAATTCAAAAATCAAAAAACTTACTGCTATTATAGGGGTTTGTGCCAATTTGGCTGTTTTGTTTTTCTTCAAATACAGCCCTCTTTTCGCAAAAACACTGTTATTTGAGACGAGCTCATTTGGTGCATTTTTGATGAGTATTCCTTTGCCTATTGGTATATCGTTCTTTACATTTCAGGGTATCAGTTTAGTATTTGATGTTTATAGTGAAAAGTTTTTCAACAATAAAGAGACAATACCCAGGTCTTTTTACACTTATACTAAAAATGTAGTTTTTTTTATTTCATTTTTTCCTCAATTGATTGCTGGGCCTGTCGTTAAAGCACACGATTTTTTATATCAGATACGCATAAAGAATATTCAGAACATTGAATGGCAATCGGTAATCAAATCTCTTATTCTCGGATATTTCCTAAAAATGGTTGTAGCTGACAATTTAAAAGATTTTACTTATTGGATAGCATATCCCTATTTTTTAAACCAATCGAGTATTACACTTATTATAATGTTATTCGGATATTCTTTTCAGATTTTTGCCGATTTTGCGGGGTATTCTTTAATAGCAATTGGTTTAGCAGGTTTATTTGGATATAACCTTAAGATAAATTTTAATTTCCCTTATATAGCGCGATCTTTTAAAGAGTTTTGGAAGCGTTGGCACATTTCATTGTCCACATTTCTAAAGGAGTATTTATACATACCATTGGGTGGAAACCGTAAAGGGCGCATTCGAACCTACATCAATTTAATGATAACAATGTTTTTGGGAGGATTATGGCATGGTGCTGCATGGAGCTATGCTGTATGGGGGCTTTTTCATGGGTTAGCATTAGCCATTGAGAGGCTAATGTCAGAATTTATTAAAATACCTCGTAACATCTTTACTGATATTATATCTATGATATTAATTTTTATTATGGTTACATTTGCATGGTTGCTATTTAAACTACCCAACTTTAATCATGTCATTGAGTACATGAACGCCATTGCAAATAATTTTAATAAATGGGACGATATTAGAATTATAACATTTGTCCCAATATATGGCGCCCCTGTCATTATTTACCATTTGGTGCATCTTATTTCAATAAAATGGCCCGCATTCATTTCAAAAGAAATAAAGCCTGTCATTTATGGAATAATGATGTTTTTAATACTTTTCAATAGTGGTACTTCGGGTACATTCATTTATTTTCAATTTTAAAATGATAAAAAAAACAATTTTCACTTTTCTAATATTGAGCATATCTTATGGATTGTTTGTTCAAATATCCAAACCGAAATGGCTAGTTATTCAACACCAATGGCAAGACAATATGTTGAAAGCTCAATCATTTTTATTTGATGAAAATAGATGTATTGAGAATGTTATTGTTGGCTCATCTCTTTCTGACAGACTCATATTTAATGATATACCTGGCACTTTTAATTTATCCTTCAGTGGGCTAAGTATTTTTGATGGCCTTTTCATTCTTCAGAAAACAGAACTGTTTCCAAAAAGAATATTTATTGAAATAAATGTAATTTTAAAGCCTGCAAGCAAAGAGTTTATTGCTTCATTTTCAGATATCTCAAATTATTTAAAAAGCCATATTGAAGCTTTTAGAGAAATTAATCAACCACTTGGTGTATTGGGAACAAAAATTCAATTATCATTTACTGATACATTTATTAAGAAACTTAAATATAAGATTCTAAATTTTTGGGGAACAGGAAAATCACATCAAAAAACGTTACCCGAAGATAATGATTTCATTGAAAAAAGAATTACAGAAATTAAAAAAGATTATAATATGCTTCCGGATTTAATAGCATTGAACGTAAGGCTAAAAGAGCTTAAGCAGATTGTTGACTTTTTTACTCAAAAGGGTGTACAGGTTGTTTTTTTTGAAATGCCAACCCATCCTGAACTTTACCAAACACCTTTTAATAACTGCATTAGAAGAGCTATTTGTAAACAATTTCCTCCTTCAGAGTATATTTATTTTTTTTCACCTGATTGCAGTAAATTCTCAACTACAGATGGTTTACATCTGAGGAATGAAGAAATTAATATATATATGAGTTACTTCAAATCAGAGCTAAACAAGCTTGAAAATAAATCATTGATGCAATAAAAGAATGAATTCTTTTTACAAACAACAGAATTATCCCAAAAGTATTAATGTTTTTTCAATTATCCTGCGCTCTGCGAAGTCTTGTATAGTGCGATCAGACTTCGCTATAATTCATTATTGCAACAAATGGCATAATCAATATGATTACAAAATATTGCAATTTGATTTATGGCGGCAGGATCTCTATTCAGGCTCTATCAAGGAAAAGAAATTGCCCCTTACCTACTCGATTTAGTATTTAATTATCTTTTTAAATTGTTTTACCCCATCTTTTTCTCGCAATAACAAATAATAAACTTCATTATCAAATTTACTTAAGTCTGCAATGTATTTATTTCCTGTACGTATTATTTTTAGGTCGAACTTTTGCCCAATACTGTTGAAAATGTTAATTTCCATTTCCTTATTGAATAAATCGTTTATCTCAATAATTACTTTATCGTTTGTCGGATTTGGATAAACATAAATTGAAGAACTTGTAGTAGGGTTATCAATTCCTAAGGTAGTACAATTAATAGCTGTTCCACTTTGTTCAGAAAAAATTCCGTTAGAAACATACCAGTTATACCACGCTCCACCAGTTCCCGATTGCCAGGTATTTAAATCAAATGTCTTATTACCAGTGTTGTCTCCTTTTATCTGATATGCTTTTATTGCTAAGCCTAGCAAATTCCATGTTAATGGATTTCCTGCCGAACAATTTTCAGGCACTTGTACAGGAAGTTCGCAGTTATTTTGAATAAAATAGGCATTGTCATCATAGGTCGGATGTCCCCCAAATACGTGAGCAATTCCATTTGTGTCTATACATACTGCAGTATATTCATCACAAGCTATAGCTTTTGCATAAACACCGTAATCTGTTATTATCCTTGCTAAAAATGTAACTAACCTGCCTTTTCTATCGGGTTATCAAAGTGGGTATCTGTTATGGTATTTTTTAAAAAGTAGTTTTCTATAAAGTGTGTAGAATCGACTGTTACAAGATTACTAAATGGATTAGGCAAAGCTGTAGATGAGGTAACCGAACCATTCTGAGCTGAAAAATAATATTTTCCTTGTATTGCCATACCTGCACTGGTTCCACCTATAACAATATTTCTTTGAGAAATAGCCTGATTAATTGCATTTTCAACCGGAGTGTTTCTCCAATATGAAATATATGACCATTGGTCACCACCGGCAAACCATATTGTTTCTGCTTGCTGAATTTTTTGAATAATATAAGGCTCGGTGCTTGCAGAAACATTATTAAAAACTATAGTTTCTACAGAGTTTACAGTAACTCCTAAGCCTGAGTATAGATATGAATTGTATCCATTGGAGCCCGTAGTTCTCAACACTAACACATCACCTCCGTTTGCTCTTTGAAGAAACCATTTCATTGCATTATCATCTTCAGTTGCACCGCCCATTAAACAAAGACCTCCGCTGGGACTTGTTGCAATGTCTGTTGTATTGCCTGTAAAGTAAGATGTATAATTCTGTCCAATAATAAGGTAGGGAATTAATGTCAAAAAGGAAAGTAAAAATTTCATATGGTTATTTATAATTTGTTTGTTTTGACTTTTGGCATGCGCACAATTTTATTTAATATCTAAATACAAAATCCAATCAAGCCAGAAAGTATTTACTAGTATGTATGGTTAACTTCATATCATTTTTTTCAAAATAAAAAAAATGAACGAACATAAATATTAAAATATTGAATAATTACCCTATTGGGACTGATTTTGTTATAAATGGCCTGTGCGTCAATGCTTATTTAATGCAGTACGAATAAGGCATTATTTCCCCTCACTTTTCCAAACCCCTTTTACAAACCTATCTTTATTATTCAGGTCTTTTAGAATTGACACATCTTTAAAGCCATTTTCGGTAAAGAGCAGCGCTGTTTCATTGCCATATGCTTCATTGATTTCGCAAAACAACACACCCCTCTTTGTTAAACAGTTTTTTCCGAGTTCAGCGAGGGATTTATAATAAATTAGCGGGTCGTTATCGGGTACAAAAAGGGCGTTGTGTGGCTCATAATCCACCACATTTTTGTGCATCATTGCTTTTTCCGACATTTTTACATAAGGCGGATTGCATACCAGCGCATCGAGCGGAGGCAATGGGGGACTGTTTGTGTATCTGAGCAGGTCGTTGGGAAAGAAATTAACGGGCGTATCGTTGGCGGCGGCATTCAGGGCGGCTATCTCAAGAGCCTTTGGGTTGTTGTCGAAGGCATGAATTTGCGCACGGGGTAAAACCTTTTTAATGGCCACCGCAATAGAGCCGCTGCCGGTGCAGGCATCGAGTATGTTTACCGGATTGGGATTGAACCTGAAAATTTCGAACAAGTGTCTTACCAATTCTTCGGTCTCTGGTCGGGGTATCAGCACATCGGGGGTGACGCTGAACTTAAGTCCGCAAAATTCGGTGTAACCAATAATATACGCAATGGGCTCTCCGTTTTTCAGGCGTTTAATGGCCCTGTTAATTTTTAATAGTACAGATTCACTCACTGCTTTGCCCGGTGAGGTGTACATTTCGGTTCTGTCTGTTCCTGCAAAAGTTTCAAGAATAACACCAGCCAGCACATTAATCTCGTTAGCATTGTAAAGCCCGCAAAGCTCCGTGTGCATAAAACGACGTATGTCTTTGATTTTATTGGAGGGGATTCTCATGGGGGAAGTGTGAAGTGTGAAGTTTGAAGTACTTAAAGTTAGAAATTAGGGATTGAGTTTTTTGTGGTACTTGGTGGCTTTGAGACTTAGTAGCCAATTAGTGTGAAGTGTGCACTTCGACTACGCTCAGTGCATTGCAGTGTAAAAAGTTTGAAGTTTGATGTTATTTACTTATTTGAGGTTTGTTATTGGATTTTTGAAATTTGGTATTTATTGCCTGTTGTATTGTCTTTCTCCAAACACAGCTGTCCCTATTCTTACCATGGTGCTGCCTTCTTCTATGGCCACCTTGTAATCGTCGGACATACCCATAGATATTTCTTTAAAACGGTTGTCGTTTTGGAAAAACTCTTGTTTGAGTTGATTAAAAATTTTCGCAAGGTGCCTGAATTCATTTCTGACCTTCAGCATGTCGCTCGTAAATGTAGCCATTCCCATAACGCCGCAAACAGCGATGTTTTTCATGGATTTATAGTCTTCGGAGTGGAGCAGTTGCCCGGCTTCATTTATGTTGAGCCCAAATTTGGTTTCTTCTGTGGCAATATGAAACTGCAGCAGGCAGTTTATTACCCTGTTTTTCTTCAGGGCTTCTTTATTGATTTCTTTAAGCAGTTTCAGGCTGTCCACGCTGTGTATCATACTGATAAATGGAGCAATGTATTTCACTTTGTTGCTTTGCAGGTGCCCTATAAGATGCCATTCGATATCGGCAGG
>JAKIYU010000293.1 GCA_022708385.1 Bacteroidota bacterium
GTACTTCAGCTACATAAACTCCACGCTCCCTGTTTATTACGGTATAAGCGGAAACTTCCCCTGTATTATCAAATGAAACAATGGCTGCGCTGCCCCTAAGAATAATAAATACTTCCCGCTTGTCGGGATTCTGGTGTTTGTGTGGCCTCACATAAGTTTCGGGCTCTATGGCATTGAGAAGGCGTTGCAACAAATCTTCAGGCCCCGAATGGTAGTCTTTGTTTTTTCTTTTTCGCAAGCACGTCCTGGCCTCTGCCGATAACGCTTCAAGTATTTTATCATCAATAATTTTCATTGGGAATAAAAATTACTTTTTATAAAGCATTTTCTTTTTTATATTGACAATAGTGCCGTATTTAGCAATATGTGCCATGTCGAGCCTTGATTTATCGCCCACAATGCATATAGCTACGGGTTTGTTTTTTATTTCGCTTTCGTATAATTTATTAACACCTTCGAAAGTTAAGTTTTTAAATTTTTCTATTTTAATTTTTCCGGGGTCATCGGTATAGCCTTGTAACTGCCATTCATTTACAGTTTGCGACAGTTCCCTGAAATCGGGGCGGCTTGAATATATTTCCTGCATTAATGAGCTTTTAAGCACCTGAAGCCTGTCTGTTTTCAGGGGCATTTCCCTTAGCAATCCCATGAACACATCAAGGGCTTCGCTTGTTTTATCGGCTTGGGTGCCAATATAACCCACAAAGAAATTGTTTTTGTTTTTAAGAGGAGGTGTTTTGAGTGTGGCGCCTGTAGAGTAAGCCATAGAACGATATTCTCTTATTTCCTGAACAACCAGGCCGGAAAAACCTCCCCCAAAATAATCGTTAAAGGCATCATAATAGGCATCCTGCGCTAAATCGAAAGCATTTCCGTTAAGCAGAAAATATATCTGGCTTTGTAAAGCTTTGGGGTCATTTACAAAGTAAACAGTATTTTCTTTTATGGGAATGTCTTCAATAAATACGGGTGATTTTGTTGCTTTAAGCGTTTCAGCAAATGACAAATTATTTTTAATTATCATAAGCGCTTTATCGGCATCGTACATTTTGCCGCAATAATGAATTTCGGTTTCATACCTGAGGGCTTCTTTAAAATCTTTTAAAAGCTTATCAGGCTTTAGTCCTGAAATTTCTTTCATTTTAAGGCGCTTAAGGAATTGCGACTCCTGCCCTTTTCGTATATATTCCACCAGGGCCCTGGCCATGTCGGCAGGCTCTTTATCTTCCATTTTTCTTGAAGTTTTTTCTTCATTGGCAATAATTTTTATTTTATCCTTACCCGCCACAGGGTCTTTAATAAGCTCATTAAGCAGTCTGACAGCTGTTTCAAAATGTTCTTCAAGGCCGTTGAGCTCTATATAAAGGTAGCTTTCGTCGCAATCGAATGAGCAGGTGGTACCCATTTTATGAAACTCGGATTTTATCTGTTCCAGTGATTTTTTCGTTGTTGCTGCATAATTCATCAGTTGCGCTGCATAGGGCAGGTATATGTTCTGATGGGCGCCAATTCCAATTTTAAAAGTAAATGAATAAATATTATTATATGGATTTGATGTATAGTAGAACACCAATTTGTCGCGCACCTGTTTTTTCTTTACATCATTATCGAACGACACAAAACGGGGGAGTCCTTCTTTTTCGGCCAAACGGTAAAACCTTTCAGCATACGGGGAAACAGCTTTTTCATTGGGTTTTACGGGGTCGTAGCCCGGTTTTTCGAGTTTTTCTTTCTTGGGAAATCCCATTTTAGAATGTAAAACGAGATAATTTTTATTGTAATACGCATTAGCCACTCTCAACACATCTTCCTTGGTTATTTTTTTTATTTTGTCAGGATAGCTGAAAAATTCTTCCATACTTGTATTTTGCGTATAGGCTTCAGCCAGGTAAACCGTTCTCATCTGCAGGTCTTCGAGTTTCGACACAAACTCTTTGTACAACTCATTTTTACAGGCTTCGAGTAAATCGTCGGAGAAGTTACCATTGCGCAGGTTTTCAAGCTCCTTTACAATGAGACCTTCGGCTTTATTGAGCGATTGCCCGATAACTTTAGGAATAAACAGGATAACTCCGGCGCCATAATCATTATTGCGTCCCAGAGGCAGTGTGCCGGCAAACATTATTTTATTGTCGAGCACCAGCTTATTAAGCAGCCCTGTTTGGCCTTCGTTCGATAATATTTTGTCGCATACATCAATAGCGGGTTCTTCCTTATGGTTGTTGGGTACAGTTCTGAACCCCATAACACCAATCTTTACAGGACTTAGCTTTACCTCTACCAGCTCCCTGCCATTAAAAGCTTTTTCCTCATACATGGGAAATTCGGGTACTTGGCCAGTTTTAAGAACACCAAATTTTTCGGCTATTACAGGTTTAACTGAGTCGGCGTTAAAATTTCCTGCCAGCACGAGTACCATATTATTGGCCACATAGTACGTATTATAAAATTCATACATCCTTTTGAGTGACGGGTTTTTCAGATGTTCGGTAGTTCCTATAGTTGTTTGTTGCCCATAAGGATGGGTTTTGTACATATTTTTAAGGAACAGTTCGAAAATGGCTGTAATAAAGTTGTCGTTATACATATTTTTCTCTTCATAAACCACTTCCAGCTCCGATTGAAACAGCCTGAACACAGGATTTTGAAAGCGGTGGCTGTAAAGGTCGAGCCACTTATCGATTTGATGTGCCGGAAATGT
>JAKIYU010000052.1 GCA_022708385.1 Bacteroidota bacterium
GTAAGCACCATATTGTCGGTGTTTGAACAACCATTATTGTCGGTTACTGTTACGGTATAAGTAGTTGTTACTGTAGGTGAGGCCACAGGGTTGTTGACCTGGCTGTTGGTAAGATTGGCCGGTGGAGACCAAATGTAACCAATACCTCCTGAAGCATTTAAAGTGGCGTTGTTGCCAACACAAATCGCCTGGTTAGGGCCTGCTTCGGCCTGTGGTAAGGCATTAACAGATACAGAAACATTGTCTGAAGCAGAACAGCCGTTGGCATCACTAACTGTTACCGTATAAGTTGTATTAACAGCAGGAGATACATTTATGTTCGGTGTGGTAGCATTGGTGCTCCACAGATACTGTGTGCCACCGCTCGCAGTCAGGTTTGCGGCCTGATTAAGACAAATTATCTGATTTGTACCGGCATCAGCGGGAGGGAGGTTGTTTACGTTAACCGTTTTCTGGCTTGTGGCTGAACAACCGTTGGCATCTGTTACCGTTACTGTATAGGTTGTTGTTACAGTGGGTGAGGCAACCGGATTGGCTATATTGGCATTGTTAAGGCTGGCAGCAGGAGACCATACATATTGTGTGCCGCCGGAGGCATTCAGATTTGTGGTAAAACCGGTGCAAATGGATGTATCGGGTCCGGCGTTGGGCACAGGCAGCGGATTTACTGTAAGCACCATACTGCTTGTAGCTGTACAGCCATTGGCATCTGTTACCGTTACAGTATAGGTTGTTGTAACCGTTGGATTGGCTACAGGGTTGGCGATTGTAGTGCTGCTGAGACCTGTTACAGGTGACCACTGATAGGAAGTCCCCCCCGTAGCTTGCAAAGTTGTGCTGCCTCCAAGACAAATGGATTTATTAGGACCGGCACTTGGCACGGGCAGCGGATTGACAGTAATTACCACATTATCGGTAGCACTGCAATTCACACCACTGGTTACTGTTACAGTATAGGTGGTAGTAACAGTAGGGTTGGCAACAGGATTGGCAATTGTGATGCTGCTTAGTCCTGTGGCTGGTGCCCATGTAAAAGATGATCCGCCTGAAGCATTAAGGTTTGTGCTTGCATTTAAACAAATGGCGGCATCATTACCGGCATTGGCAACCGGTAGGGGGTTTACGGTAACGACTTTGCTGCTAGTAGCGGTGCAGCCATTGGCATCGGTAACTGTAACCGTATAGGTTGTCGTAGCTGTAGGTGTAGCAACTGGATTGGCAATGTTTGTAGCGCTCAGGCCGGTAGCCGGCGACCATGCATATTGGGTACCTCCGGTAGCATTAAATGTAGTGCTTCCCCCTGTACATATTGCACTGTTTAAACCAGCACTGGCATTTGGGGGAGGGTTTACTGTAAGTACCATGCTGCTCGTGCCGGAACAGCCGTTGGCATTGGTAGCAGTTACAGTATATGTAGTGGTAACAGTAGGGTTGGCTGTAGGGCTGGCAATATTGGTCGCGCTAAGACCTGTGGCCGGCGCCCAAGTATAGCTGGTGCCGCCGCTTGCTGTTATGGTCGTACTGCTGCCTCTGCAAATTGATTTATTTGGCCCTGCGCTGGGTGTAAGTGGCGGGTACATACTTACAACAGCATTGTCAGTAGCTGTACAGCCGTTGCCATCGGTAACAGTAACGGTGTAGGTTGTATTGGCTGTAGGGTTGACAGTAATGGTTTGAGTATTTACGCCATTGCTCCACTGATATGTTCCACCACCGCTTGCTGTGAGTGATGTGGACTGGCCGGGACAGATTGTCTTGTCGGGGCCCGCATTGGCTGTAAGCGGAGGATATACCAATACCTGTTGCGTGGTAGATGCTGTACATCCCCCCATAGAACTGGTAACTGTAAGTGTTACCGTATAAGTACCCGGATTAGGATATGTATATGTAGGATTTTGTTGTGTCGAAGTTGCCCCATTGCCAAAATTCCATTGATAAGACTGTATGCCTCCCTGATTAACTGTCGATGTACTCTGAAATGTTTTTGTATTGCTACACAAAGGTGATGTTACCGTAAAAGAGGGTGTTACAATAGTGGGTTGTAAAACAGCCTGCAATACAACCTGGCACCCATTAGCCGATGTCATTGTGCAGTTGTAGGTGGTGCCGATGGTCGGGTTTTGCAGGGTAATACTTTGAGTAGTAGCCCCTCCTGGTGACCACAGATAGGTAAATCCCGAAGGTGCTGTCAGTACTACTGTAGAGTTGCCTGCACAAAAGTTCACATTGATTTGCATAGGTTCGCAGGCGCAAGCCAGATAGGCATAGCCAAAATGTGCTCCCTGGTTGCAATCGTAAGTGGTGTATTCAACGGTTATATTTTGCCCCATATAGGGCGTAAGGTTAACTCCCACCGTAGTCCAGTTTTTCCAACGTACAGACCCCGGGGCAGATTGAAACCCTGGAATAGAACCGGACGACACCACGGAATAAAACCCGCAAACAGGGTCAATTAAATTGCCCGATTGATTTAATATACGAATATTAAATTTGGGTTGGTCTGAAGAGGTATGCCCGGGGTCTTCCAAAACGACGGCATATTTATATATGAAAAGCGAATTTTGTGGGGTTACCGTTAATGTATATCTCAACCTTTCTGCTTCGTAATTCACATTAGAATTGCCCAACCTTGCCGAACGGGTTGCACCGGGTGGTAGCACATTCAAAAGATTATTGGTTTTCGGGTCTGTACCCCCTGTCATAATGGTGTGCCGGCCATTTACTATACCCTGTGTGGGACAGCAACTGGTATAGGTACCTGTGTATCCTACCCAGTTTGTAAAATTACCCATCGAAAAGTCGGCATTGGGACACGTATTCTGGGCTTCAATAACAAAACCAAAGCACATTAAAAATAAAAAGACCGTTAAAAAAACTCTTTTCAACAGGTTATTTTATTAAAATATTAAATTTGAATTACTTTTACTTTTCAAATATATAATTTTTTTTTAATATCAAGGTTAAAATCTAATTAAATATTTTTGTATTGGCTTTTACCTCCGAAAATGTATAATTTACAGCAATCATTTACAGCACATATTAAAAAAAACAAACTTGTCGGTGAATCCGACCGTATCTTGCTGGCTGTGAGCGGTGGAATTGATTCTGTTGTTATGGCTTTTCTTTTTCACAAAGCAGGCTTCCGCTTTTCAATCGCCCACTGCAACTTCCGGCTGAGAGGCAAAGATTCACAAGCAGATGAGGCTTTTGTTAGACAATTGGCGGTGCAATTCAACACTTCCTGCCACATCATACGCTTTAATACCCATGCGTATGCCGAACGCAACCGTATTTCCGTTCAGATGGCCGCCCGGGAGCTCAGGTATAAATGGTTCAGAGAGTTGCTTAAACAAAAAAAATGCACGTGCGTTGCACTGGCCCATCACAAAGACGATGCGGCCGAAACTTTTTTAATCAATTTAATCAGGGGAACAGGTATAGCCGGCTTACATGGAATAAGGGAAAAACAAGGGGCTTTTATCCGTCCGCTCTTATTTGCCTCAAGAAAAGAAATTGAAACTTTTGCAAATGAAAAGGGCATTGTTTTCAGAGAGGATTCTTCAAACAGCGAAGATAAATACTTGCGTAATAAAATCAGACACCATATACTCCCTGTGCTGGAAGATTTGAACCCCTCCATACGCGATTCTCTGTCGGATACCATTAACTATATAGCACAAACCGAGAACCTTTACAAGCAATATATTGAAAAACTTAAAGACGAATTGTTGATTAAAAAAGGCAAAACATTTTATATCAGTACTTTAAAACTATCTGAAAATAATGGAGCAGCCACGCTTCTTTATGAGCTTATCAAACCTTTCGGATTCAACAGTGCACAAACACACAATATTTTCAGTATATTGGATGCCCCGCCCGGAAAGGTTTTCTTCTCGCCGACACACACATTGCTTAAAGACAGGGACAGCCTTATTATTAGTCCCATAAATAAACAAACATACGCTGTCTATTCCGTCGAAAATCAAAACTGGGCTATTGAAAACGATCTCTTTAAAATTGAATTTTCACTGGTACCAGGTAAAAATATTAATCCCAGGACATACAACAAGAACATTATTTACCTTAATGCAAAGCATTTAAATTTTCCACTTACGCTTAGAAAATGGAAACAAGGTGATACTTTTATGCCCCTGGGTATGAAAAAAATGAAAAAAATAAGCGATTTTCTTATCGATAACAAAGTAAGTGTTTTCGAAAAAGAAAATATCTATGTCCTTGTTTCTTCAGACCAAATTGCAGCAGTTATCGGCCATAGACCTGACGAAAGATTTAAAGTAACTAAAAATTCTGCTGATGTAATAAAAATTGATTTTTCGAGAAAAAACTAATTTGTATTAACTTTGTAAATATTATATAAAAAACAATATATGAAGAAAAATTATATTATTTGTGGTCTTTTAGCAGTACTTTTTCTGTTGAAATTTACCAATAGTTCTTGTGCACAAATACTCGAACCTGTTAAGTGGTCGTTTAGTGCAGAAAGAACAAGCGGTAATATGGCAGAACTTACGTTTAAAGCTAAAATCGAAAAAACATGGCACCTCTACGGTATTTCCATCCCTGAGGGCGGACCTATAGCCACATCATTTAACTATACACCTGATAAAACCAAATATGAACTTGCAGGAAAAGTTAGCGAACCCGCCGGAAAATCGAAATTCGACCCGAATTTTGAAATGGAATTGAAATTATTTGATAAGGAAGCTGTATTTAAGCAAAAAATAAAGATAAAAACAGCCAATGCCTTTACTATAAAAGGCTATGTTGAATATATGTGCTGCGACGATTCACGCTGCCTGCCACCAACAGAAGCCCCCTTTGAATTTAAAATTGAAAAAAGCACCGACAGTATCCCTCTGAATGATTCGCTGGCTGCCGATACGGCACTTGCAGCCGATACGGCTGCTTCGGATACAACACAGGCTGTTTCAGCAGCGTCAGCCCAAAAAACTGAGAAAGAAAAAAGCAGCATATTGTGGATATTTTTATTCGGATTCCTTGGCGGTTTGCTGGCCCTGGTTACCCCATGCGTTTTTCCCATGATACCCATGACCGTAAGTTTTTTCCTGAAGGGCAAAAAAAGCCGTAAAAAAGCTATCAGCGATGCTTTTTTCTATGGGTTGTCCATTATCATCATTTATGTGGTACTCGGTCTCGGTATTTCCATGATTTTTGGTGCCAATGCACTTAATGCGATGGCTACAAATCCGATTTTTAATGTGTTCTTTTTCTTGTTGCTTGTCGTTTTTGCCATTTCATTTTTTGGCGTTTTCGAACTGCAAATGCCTTCAAAATGGACCAATGCCCTCGACAGCAAAGCCGATAAAACATCGGGCTTTATAAGTATTTTCTTTATGGCATTTACATTGGTTCTTGTATCCTTTTCCTGCACGGGACCCATCATAGGCACTTTGCTTGTCGAGGCGGCTGTTTCAGGTAAAGCACTGTCGCCTTTTATGGGCATGTTAGGTTTTTCTATAGCATTGGCTATACCGTTTACTTTATTTGCTGTTTTTCCCTCCTGGCTGCAATCCATGCCCAAATCGGGCGGTTGGCTCAACGCTGTAAAAGTAGTGCTCGCTTTTATCCTGCTGGCTTTTTCGCTCAAGTTTTTATCTACTGCCGACCTTGTAGGCCAATGGAACCTGCTTTCACGACCGGTATTCCTGGCCTTGTGGATTGTCATTTTTACTTTGCTCGGTTTTTATCTTTTAGGCAAACTCAAATTTTCGCACGACAGCGATATGCCCCATATCCCTATTGCAAGGTTATTTATGGCTTTGGCCGTTTTTGCATTTGTTGTATATATGTTTCCGGGCATGTTCGGGGCGCCGCTAAAACCCATCAGCTCTTTCCTGCCTCCCATGACAACTCAGGATTTTGTTATGACTGCTGGTAATGATATGGGGGCATCCGATTTGCCCGAAGGTAAACACGTGAAAAAAGGCGCTCATGGCCTGGTCATGTTTACCGACTATAACGAAGGCCTCGCTTACGCACAGAAAAACAACAAACCTGTTTTCCTCGACTTTACAGGCCTGGGATGTGTTAATTGCAAAAAAATGGAAGCCGACGTTTGGGCTGATAGCAGGGTGCTGAAAATTTTACGCAACGACTATGTAATTATTTCGCTTTACGTTGACGACCGCACAGAACTACCCGAAACCGAGCAATATATCTCAACCCTGGGAGGTAAAGAACGTAAAATACGAACTGTTGGCCAAAAATGGAGCGATTTTCAGGCCGCAACTTTTGGTGTTAATTCCCAACCTTACTATATACTGATCGACAATACCGGAAAGAAATTAGTTGAGGAAGCTTTCTCATTTAATCCCAATGCCGATGAGTTTCTTGCTTTTCTCCAAAGGGGTTTGAAAAAGTAAATTTACACACAAAATTTTTCCCTTTCACTGTTCATTATTTTGCTGCGGCCCTTCCCGTCATAGTATCACTGGCGGCTGGATAGTGCGATGGAAGTTGATACTATGACTTGCGTGTAGGGCTTTAGTATCACTGGCGGTTGGGTAGTGCGCTGGAAGTTGATGCTATGACTTGCGTGTCGGCCAGTCATGGTATCACTGCGGGCTGGGCAGTGTGCTGGGAGTTGATGCTATGACTAGAAGGTTCACTCCTCAATAACCACATTCACATTATCATTGGGATGCAACCCCAGCAGGCTACTGGCCTGTCCTTGATTAAGGGCAATTTCGAGAAGGCCCGTGGTGCTGAAAATAGCCAGCTTTTCGCCCTGCTCTACATCATTGTACGACTGTGAAATCTTTTGTATTTCATAATTTGAGCCCCTGAAGTTTATCGAGAAATGCTTGCCCTTTGTAAACGACTTAAACAAATCGAGCGATATATTGGTGATAACATTGCCGTAACTGTCAATATAAAGTACATTGCCTTTAATGACGTTGTTAACTGTAACAGGCGAAATAAAGTACTTTTCGTTCAAACTTTTTTTCACGTTACCCAGGCTGTCTATTTCTCCTTTTTCAAAAATGTGAGCCGCTACTTTTACAAACACATCACGTGTGGGAAATGTAAAAAAATCTGAATCCTGGTGAATGTCTATTTCAACAATTTTATCGGCGCTCTGCTCAAAAATCAATGAAAAAATACCGTTGTCTGTCCCAATAAAATAATGCTTTTTATACAGGGCTACAATATGGGCATTTTGTAAGGACGCTTCGGTGTTTATGCCTACTATATGTACAGTGCCTTCAGGAAAACTGAGAAAAGCATTTTTTAATACAAAAGACGCAGATATAATATCATAAGGTGTGATGTTGTGGGTAATGTCTATAATGCGGGCATCAGGTATCAGCGTCAGTATCGTCCCCTTAACAGCACCAAGGTAATGGTCGCGTAAGCCCCAGTCGCTTGTTAATGTAATTATCCTCATCTGCTGTTAATTGAACTTTTTTTTAAAAAATTGGTATCTTTGTATTGATAAAAATATCAATAGGGCAAAAATAAATAAACGCCTTTAATAAAAAAATATATTTATTCATGTCTTTAGAAAAAACTTATAAAATAGAACAAATACCCCTTATCGATTTCTTTGGCCCCAACAATACCCACTTCGAAGCGCTCGAAAACCATTTTCCTAAGCTGAAAATGGTGGCCAGGGGAAACACCATAAAAGTATCAGGTGAAGAAAGCATAATAGAGGAATTTGATAAAGTATTCATCCTCATTTTAAACAAACTCGAAAAATTTAACACACTTACCCTTAATGATATTAAGTTTATTCTTGGTGATGATGTAAATGGCGAAACCGATTACCTTAACGGAAACAATGATATTCTTGTTCATGGCTGTAATGGTATTCTTGTTAAGGCGCGTACACCCAATCAAAAGCGCATGGTTAAAGCGCTCGAAAGTAAGGATATGGTTATTGTAATCGGCCCTGCTGGTACAGGCAAAACTTATACGGCTGTCGCTTTGGCTGTAAGGGCACTGAAAAATAAAGAAGTCCGAAAAATTATTCTTACACGGCCAGCTGTCGAAGCCGGCGAAAACCTCGGCTTTTTGCCCGGCGACCTCAAAGATAAACTCGACCCTTACATGCAGCCACTCTATGATGCGCTATACGACATGATTCCTACACCCAAACTCCATGCGTATATCGAAGACAGAACCATCGAAATTGCCCCCCTGGCTTTCATGAGAGGGCGTACGCTTGATTATGCATTTGTAATCCTCGACGAAGCCCAAAATGCATCAGAAGCCCAACTAAAAATGTTTCTGACACGCATGGGAAAATCGGCCAAATTCGTTGTTACCGGCGACATCACACAGATCGACCTGCCCAAAAATCAACCTTCAGGCCTCCTCAAAGCACAGGAAATTCTTAAAAGTGTAGATGATATCGCATTTATTTATCTCGATGAGAAAGATGTGGTAAGGCACCGGCTGGTTACCAAAATCATCAACGCTTATAATGAAAATGAATAAAAACAGTTATTAATTAAAAAATTGTATCAAATGAATACCCAGGCTGTAGTTAAAACAAATTTCAACTTTCCCCGGCAAAAAAATGTTTATGTAGGCAAAGTACGCGATGTGTATAATATCGATGATAACTTAATGGTAATGATCGTTACCGACCGTATTTCGGCTTTTGATGTGGTTTTACCCGAAGGAATCCCGTATAAAGGGCAGGTGCTTAATCAAATAGCTTCACTTTTTCTCGACGCCACTGCCGACATTGTACCCAACTGGAAAATTGCAACGCCCGACCCCATGGTAACCGTAGGCCATTATTGTGAACCCTTCAAGGTCGAAATGGTCATCAGGGGATACCTCACCGGCCATGCATGGCGCGAATACAAAGCCGGCAAACGCACCCTGTGCGGCGTTTCTTTGCCCGAGGGCATGAAAGAAAACGAAAAATTCTCTAAACCTATTATAACGCCTACCACCAAGGCCCTTATCGGACACGACGAAGACATTTCGCGCGAAGAAATTATCGCTACAGGCCTCGTAAGCGAAAACGATTACGCCTGCCTCGAAGATTATACGTACAAACTTTTCGAACGCGGCTCTGAAATGGCTTCAAAGAAAGGCCTGATATTGGTTGATACCAAATATGAATTTGGAAAGAAAAACGGCACTATTTATCTTATCGACGAAATTCATACTCCCGATTCTTCACGCTATTTCTACGCGACTGGTTACGAAGAAAACCTTAAAAACAACCTCTCCCAGAGGCAACTGTCGAAGGAATTTGTACGCGAGTGGCTTATGGAAAAAGGATTTCAGGGTAAAGAAGGACAACAGGTTCCCTTGATGGATAAGGCTTTTGTAAATTCGGTTTCTGAAAGATATATCGAATTGTTCGAAAGCATTACAGGGGAAAAATTCTTAAAATCAGATGCGTCCAATGTTACTGAAAGGGTTTACCAAAATATAACCCGTTTTTTAAAAGAAACGGGTTTTTGATTTGACAAACGATGGTTTTGAATAAAGCAAAATTTTTTTTAGTTTGCTTAGGGATAGCATCCATCAAGGTATTTTCGCAAGATTCTGTAAATAAATTCGAATTAAAGGGCGAAATAATTCAGGGAGGCCTTATTTGGGGTGTGGCTTCCAATGTGTCGGAAATTTATCTTGGTAACACGAAGATAAAAACCGACAGCGCCGGACATTTCATTTTTGGTTTCGACAGGGACGATACCGATAAACAAAGTCTTAAAATTATTTATAAAGACAACCAGATTGATTTTAAAGTATTGACACCGGTAAAACGTTCGTATAATATTCAGCGTATTAATGAACTTGAACAGAAATATGTAAGCCCCCCAAAAGAATTACTCGAAAAAATTGAGAAGGAAACAAAAATAATTGCAGAGGCACGTCTGCTAATCGACAATACCGATACAGCTTATTATCTTTCTGGTTTTATGCGGCCTGTGGAAGGCGGGCGCATCAGTGGTGTCTTTGGCGGGCAGCGCATCCTTAACGGCGAAGCCAAAAGCCCTCATAACGGAATTGATATTGCTTTACCTGCAGGTACACCTGTCTATGCCATGGCCGATGGCGTTGTGCGCCTCAAAGGCGATGACTTTCACTATAACGGAAATTTTATTTTACTCGACCATGGACTAGGCCTAAGCTCTGTATATGTGCATTTGCTTAAAACCTTCGTCAGCACCGGCGAAAAGGTAACCAAAGGCCAGAAAATCGGAGAAGTGGGCTCTACCGGTCGCTCTACAGGACCCCACCTCCACTGGGGCGTGCAATGGTACAAAAAACGCATCGACCCCCAAGCCGTGCTGGACTTAGAAAAATAAGTTAAGAACTTTAGGTACTATAGCTCACCTTAGGAGGTCACTAAGCGAACAAAGTGAACAGGATAGCTATCGGTTCGAAGTGCCGAACTCTGAATTCTGAATTCCGAACTTCGAACTTTAAGTACTTTAGGCACTTCAAACTTTTTACCCTATCGAAGGGTAGCTCACTTTAAGTACTTTAGGCACTCTTAATAATTCTCCTCCCTTATCTGCATATAAGCTTTCGGGTGCAGGCAGGCTGGGCAGTTTTCGAGGGCTTTGGCCGATTCGTAAACAAAACCGCAGTTGATGCATTCCCACCACACTTTGCCGTCTTTTACAAATACCTTGTCTTCCGATAGGTTCTGCAGCAGTTTCAGGTAGCGTTTTTCATGTTCGGCCTCCACTTTGGCAATCATTTTAAAAGCGGTCGCAATGTCTTTAAAGCCTTCTTCGGCAGCTATTTCGGCAAATTTAGGATACAATAAAGTCCATTCTTCATTTTCGCCTTCAGCAGCTGCTTTCAGGTTTTCCATCGTGGTACCTATAACGCCTGCTGGATACATGGCTGTAATTTCTACCATGCCGCCTTCAAGAAATTTGAAAAACCGCTTGGCATGTTCTTTTTCCTGATTTGCTGTTTTCTGAAAAATGTCGGCAATTTGCTCGTAACCTTCCTTACGGGCTACTTTTGCAAAAAACTCATAACGGTTTCTTGCCTGAGATTCTCCTGCAAATGATTTGAGCAGGTTCTGTTCTGTTTTGGTTCCTTTGAGTGATTGTGACATAATAATAAATATTTGGGTTATTAAATTTTTATAAATTCGTTTTTGGTAACACCGCAAACCGGGCAAACCCAGTTAGGGCCCAGAGCGTCAAAAGCACCGGCATAATCTTCTGTATATAAATAACCGCATACTTCGCATTTGTATTGGTGCGCATTGTTTTGCTCAGGTGTATTTTGGGTCAGGGTGTTTATAAGCCTGCTTTCATCAATATATGTCGGGGCATTTTTGGGCGCTTTGCCTTTTTTTATTTTCCTGTAATAAGCGTAGGTGAGTGGCTCTGCAGTTGCATCAATAATATCTGTGGCAATAAGCTCTCCGATAAAAATATAATGTGTGCCCGCATCTATTTCCTGAACGAGCTTAAACTCAAGAACCACAAGCGTATCCTGAATTACAAGCGGCAAGCCTGAATTCGTGTACTTAACCGCAACTTGGTCGAATTTATTAATGTCTTTGCCACTCTTATAGCCAAAAGTGCCAATAAGTTCTGCCGACGCATCCTTGTGCAAAACCGACAGGCCAAACATGCCGCTTTGCCTGATTATGGAGGCTGAGTAATTGTTTTTGTTGCAGCAAACTGCAAATTGCGGCGGCTCCGATGTAACCTGAAAAGCCGCATTAGCAATAAAACCCGCTGGTTTATCTTTGCACCCCGAAGTTACAATATAAAGCCCGTAAGTAATATTATAAAGAGCCTCGTACTGTATCATGTAAACAAAATTAGAGGCTAAAAATAATGCTTTTTTATAAACTGTAATAAATTCTTTATACCCAAAAAACACAGGGAAGTGATCAAAATCGGCCACGGAGGATAAAATAACTTTCAGTTCAGAGTACTTGGAGTTCGGAATTCTGAGTTGTGGTTTTCAAACTCTAAACTCCAAATTCCGAACTCCAAACTTCACACTTCACACTTCACACTTCACACTTTAGCTCACTATATTATTCGGCTACCGGTTCCATCATTCTACCCATAAATAAAATGGCTTTGGTTTCGTCGTCCACTATGTAAAACAGGAAGGGGTGATTGGCATTGAAAATAATGGGTAAGTCCTTCTTTTCCGGGGCGCAGCTTGTTGTCATCATTACCACAGCTGTTGCGGCAGCGGCTCCGGTGCCTTTTTCATCCACTTCGATAAAAGCTTTATGGAAAACCTCCGAAATATTCAGGTCGTTGGTAGGCGACATTTTTGAAAAATCAGCACCGCTCTTAAAAGCTGAAGCCATGCCCATATTTTTAAGGTAGTCGCTCAGGCTTAGGGCCAGGGTGGTTTTAAATTT
>JAKIYU010000294.1 GCA_022708385.1 Bacteroidota bacterium
CCAGGGGGCCAGGGCAAAAGATTTTGAAATTGCCATTCAATGGCTTTTGGACACAGGGCTGGCGCATATTGTGTACAGGGTTAACAAGCCAGGGCTGCCTTTAGTGGCCTATAAAGATAGTGGCGCTTTTAAGCTGTTTTTTCTCGATGTAGGCCTGATGGCTTCTATGGCGGGGCTCGACATAAAAGTGTTGTTGGACGAAACGGCTTCTTTCAGTGAATTTAAAGGAGCGCTTACTGAACAGTATGTGCTTCAGCAATTGGTTAGCACAACAGACAACAGCATGTTTTACTGGTCGGCCAAAAGGTCTGATGCGGAAATTGACTTTTTGTTGCAATATAAGAACACGATAGTGCCTCTGGAAGTTAAGGCTTCTGAAAATCTGCATGCCAAAAGCCTGAGATTTTTTAATATCAAGCATCAACCGGGACTTTCTGTCCGCACATCACTTTCGGACTATAGAGACGAAGGCTGGCTTGTGAATGTGCCGCTGTATGCGGCAGGAACATTACCCTGCCTGCTTTCCGGCAGAAAAGGTAAACAATAAAACGTGTTTTTTGAAGAATGATGCCAAAACTTATCGAAAAAGTCTTATATTTGAGAAAAATACAGCATGACGACTTCCTACTTACCAGCCAATGCTTTAAGGATTGGTTGAGATTTGTGGGGAGTTGTAAAGTTATGCCTCATTCTATGAGAAAAGTGCCAATAAAAACAAGATCAAAAATAGTATAAAATTCGTATTTTTGTAATGATTCCTAATAGAACTAAAATGTATAAAACAATAGAAATAGACCGAAATAACCTAACTTTAATGGGAGTGAAATTTCCCGACCTTAAAACATTGGAAAGTGCCGCAAATGCTATTGGTACAAATATGTTTGAGGGTTTTGAACCAACAAAAGAATTAATACAATTGTATGTAGATTGGAAAACAGGTATCATTTCCGAAACAGACCTTTTGGCTCATTTATATATCATTTATGGAAAATAACTATCAGTACATTGACCCCGATTACAAATACACCAATAAAAATGGTGTGCTACATAATTTGGCGAATATAACCGATGGAAAAATACTGTTAGCATATGAGAGTTTAAAAGTTTCTAAAAGAGTTGAGGAGTTATTTGAAAATCCATTAAAAATCAAAGACTCTAATTCATTGCTTATCATTCATCACTATTTGTTTCAAGATGTGTATGACTGGGCGGGAAAAGTAAGAATCGTAAATATCAGCAAAAATGGAAAACCTTTTTTTGACAGAGAACGCTTTAATTTTGCTTTTCAGTACATAGACACCCTTATTGCAGAATACAGAGCCATACGAAAAACCAAGAAAAATGAGTTAGCTCATAAATTAGCCGAAATTTTGGACAATGTAAATTATTTACACCTTTTCAGAGAAGGAAATGGACGTACACAAAGAGAATTTTTAAGGGTTTTAGCTTTAGAAAAAGACTTGAAATTGAATCTCAATCCCCCTGACAATAAAAGCATTTATGAACGATATATGCATGGCACTATTAATAGTGATGTAAAAATATTGACAGAGTTGATTTTAGAACAGATTGAAAAAAATAAGAAAGAGGCATAACCTATAGACGGATAGCCAAAAAGTCCTCCACAAAAAAGCCCGACAAAGCATAAAATTGTCGGTTTTTTTTTATTCGCTGTTCAACACCTATGTCCAATAGTCTATTAAAAGGCAAATTGAAACGGCATTGCCCCGCAGAGAATTTGTAGGGGCCGAAAGTGACGAAGCCCGAAAAACGGCTACCGGGTATAGCTGCAAAACGTTACCGTCCCAATAGCTGATAATCAGAAATAAGAATATCGACAGACAAGTTTAGTTTACTTGCCAGTTTGCGAATCATTTCCACGATTAATTTTCGTTTTCTGTTCAGCATTTATACATATGCAGACTTTGTCTCTTAAGGTTAAAATAACGAGCATTTGAAAACTATTTAGTAATTTCGCTCCTTAAAACCACAGAAAGAAATTATTATGGAAATTATATTAAGTGGCATCCGCTCCACAGGACAGTTACACCTGGGCAACTATTTCGGTGCGATACGCAATTTTGTAAAACTGCAGGAAACCAATCCCTGTTTTTTCTTTATTGCCGACTACCATGCCCTCACCACGCATCCCTCGCCCGTAAACCTGCAGCAGAACGTACGGCAGGTGCTGGCTGAATATATTGCTTCAGGCCTCGACCCCGAAAAGGCCACCCTTTATGTGCAAAGCGATGTGCCCGAAGTAGCCGAACTTTATCTCTATTTAAATATGAACGCCTACATTGGCGAACTGGAACGATGCACCTCTTTTAAAGATAAAATACGCGCTCAACCTCAAAATGTAAATGCCGGATTGCTAACCTACCCTACCTTGATGGCGGCCGATATTTTGATTCATCGGGCTCACAAAGTACCCGTAGGGAAAGACCAAGAGCAACACCTCGAAATGACACGTACCTTTGGTAACCGTTTTAACCGCATGTACAAGGTAGACTATTTTCCGGAACCGGTAGCCTTTAATTTTGGCGAAACGCTTATAAAAATTCCGGGATTAAACGGCAGTGGCAAAATGGGAAAATCCGAAGGCGAAGGC
>JAKIYU010000053.1 GCA_022708385.1 Bacteroidota bacterium
AAAATAATCCCCTGCCAGGAGCCACGGTGTTTTTAGCAGAGCAAAACAAAGGCGTCTATGCAAATGCTGACGGCATGTATCGTTTTGACAATTTACCCTCAGGAAAAATTACAATACAGTTCTCCTTTACAGGCTATAACACTGTAGTTAAAACCCTTATGCTGACTAAAGGCAACAAAGAAATTAATGCCACTCTGAGCGAAGCTGTTATCGAAACCCAACAGGTTGTAATTACAGGCGGCGCCATTAATTCGCAGCATGATAATGCGGTTAAAATTGATGTTCTGAAAAGCAGGGATATTTTATTGTCAGGCTCAGCCAATTTGACTGAATCCCTTACAAAAATACCCGGCGTTGATATGATTGCCAAAGGTCAGGGTGTGTCAAAACCTGTAATAAGGGGCTTATCTATGAACGAGATACTGGTTATGAATAACGGTGTTCGTATAGAGAATTATCAGTTCAGCGAAGACCATCCCCTGGGAGTTGATAACAATGATGTGGATCGTGTGGAAATTATTAAAGGGCCGGCCTCCCTACTCTACGGTTCAGATGCTATCGGAGGTGTAATAAACTTTATAAAAGACAAACCTGCGGCAAAAAACCAAATTACTGGTGATTATCAAGGTCAGTTGCATTCAAACACCATGGGTGTAAATAACAGTTTGGGTATAAAGGGGGCTTCCGACCATTTCTTTTCGGGTCTCAGACTCACCCAAAAAACACACGAAGATTATAAACAAAGCGGGGGTGTTTTTGTTCCCAATTCAAGGTTTAATGAATGGTCGCTAAGTGCCCATACCGGCTTTACAGGAAAAACAGGCACCTTTAAAATGTATTACGATTATTTCAAGCAGGACCTGGGTATGGCGGTGCCCCCTGTCATCCCTGTAGTAACTGAACCCGGACGCAAAAACAATATCTGGTATCAAAATCTGGCGCACCACCTGATTTCTTCGCAAAACAAGCTGTATTTGGGCTTATTCAAATGGGAAATTAACGCTGCCTACCAATCGGCATTGAGAAAATTAAACATTATTTCCACAGCACCTTCTGTAGAAATGAACCTGAACACCCTTACCTATGAAACAAAGCTCAACTTTTCCCCCAAAGAAAATGCAGATTATACCTTTGGCATTCAGGGTATGTCGCAGAACAATCTGAATAGAAACAACAGGGAAGCTCAGTTTCTGCCGGACGCCGACATTAAAAACCTTGGATTGCTTACATTTGCGCAATATACATTTATTCAGAAAATCAAATTCCAGGGCGGCTTAAGGTACGACTTCTACAGCACACAAACCCACGCCATGGGTAACAGCAGTGAAGATACTTACCATGCCCCTGTTTCAAAGAATTACAACAGCCTGAGCGGTTCGGCAGGCATAACCTATAACCTGAATGAAAAGTTACTGTTCAGGGGCAATTTTGCCAAAGCCTACCGGGTGCCGAATCTTTCGGAATTGACATCCAACGGTGAACATGGGGAACGCTTTGAAATAGGGAACAATACCCTGCAACCGGAAGATGCTAAAGAATGGGATTTAAGCGTGCATTACCACAGCAATTTATTTTCGTTTGACATTGCCGGCTTTTATAATAACATTTCCGATTACATTTATATCCGGCCTACCAATGACACCTCCTCATCGGGTTTAATGATATACAAGTTTTTTCAAACCGATGCAGTACTTAGCGGAGGCGAAGCAGGGTTGCATTTTCATCCGGTCTTCATACCCTGGTTGCATATTAAAGGCGTATATACTGCTGTTACTGGCAAACAATCCAATGGCGATTACCTGCCCTTTATACCTGCCCAAAAATTTCACTATGAGATAAGAGCCGAGAGAGAAAATTTGGGTGTGATGTACCACCCCAATATTTGGCTTTCAGCACTTACGGTACTGAGACAATCAACCCCTTCTTTTTTCGAAACGGAAACACCCGGTTACAGTCTTTTTAATGGCGGTTTTAACACTGAGTTGAAAGTTAAAAATCAGTTTTTTTCAATTGGATTTTCAATAAATAATATTTTTGACACGCGCTATTTCGACCACCTGTCCACATTAAAGCCCATAGGTTTTTATAATCAGGGCAGGAATGTATGTATATTTCTTAAAATACCTTTTGCAATAACAAACAAAACCAATACAACTAATTAAATTTACTAAAATGAAAACAAAAGACAAAGGTTTCAACACCAAACTGATTCATGCAGGCGCATTTGAAGACGAATTCGGAAGTGCGACCGTACCTATTTACCAGACATCAACTTTTAAGTTTAAAAATGCCCAGCACGGTGCAGATTGCTTTTCGGGCAAGAGCGACGGCTACATTTACACCCGTATAGGCAACCCCACCATAAGAGCTTTTGAGCAAAACATTGCAGAGCTCGAAAACGGTTACGATGGTATAGCCACCAGTTCGGGTATGGGAGCCATTACAAGTGTTTACATGGCGCTTTTAGGGGCCGGCAGTCACATCGTCAGTTCCGACGCTGTATATGGCCCTGCAAGAGGCATCCTCGAACAGGATTTTTCGAGATTCGGCGTTGAAGCCACATTTGTGAATACCACAAAAGCTGAAAACATCATTGCTGCCATAAAACCCAACACCAAAGTATTATATATCGAGACGCCGGCAAATCCCACCATGGACATTACAGACATAGCCCTCTGTGCCGATATTGCAAAAAAACACAATTTAATTCTTGTTGTGGACAACACCTTTTGTTCGCCTTATCTTCAGAAACCCCTTGACTTCGGAGCAGATGTCGTACTGCACTCTATTACCAAGTTCATTAACGGTCACGCTGATATAGTCGGCGGGGTAATTGTTACCAAAACCGTTGAACTTTACAAAAAAATCCGCCATTGCATGGTTTACAACGGCTGCAATATGGATCCCACGCAGGCATTTATGGTCCTTCGCGGTGTTAAAACGCTGGGCATCCGTATGCAAAGGGCACAGGAAAATGCCATGAAAGCTGCCCAATTTTTACAGGTACATCCCAAGGTAGGCTGGATAAAATATCCCGGGCTCGAAACGCATCCGCAGTACGCACTTGGCAAAAAACAGATGAACGGTCCCGGTTCAATGATCAGCTTTGGCCTTAAAGGCGGTTTTGAAGCAGGTAAAAAACTGATGGACAATGTGCACCTGGCCCTGCTCGCAGTTTCGCTGGGCGGTGTGGAAACCCTTATACAACATCCTGCTTCGATGACCCATGCGGCCATCAGTAAAGAAGACAAGCTGAAAGCCGGCATCACCGACGACCTTATCAGGTTTTCGGTAGGTATTGAAGATATCGAAGATATTATTGACGACCTGAAACAGGCTTTGGATAAGGTATAAGCAATAATAGAAAAACGAACATTTTATTTTCGGTCAATGCACTGACCGTTTTTTCATATAAATAGTCAACGCACTGATTATTTTTTTAATAAAAAGGTCAATTTGTTGATTGTTTTTTGTATATTTGCATAAAAATACCTTTATGTTAAATAAACTCTTTGAGATATCAGAAAAGGCTATTGAAGAAAGCGGTACTGATTTTATCAGGCCCCAGATAGCTTATTTACAGCAAAACGAGCGACTGATTGGTATTAAAGGCAGCAAAGGTGTAGGTAAAACCACGCTGCTTCTGCAATATGCAAAAATTCATTTGAAAAAAAATAAAAAATTGTATTTAAGCCTCGACAACCCGTTTTTTGCCGGTCATAATTTATTGGATTATGTTGATGACTATGTAAAAAACGGGGGAGACTATCTTTTACTGGACGAAGTCCATCATTACCCCGATTGGTCGTTAAGCTTAAAAATGATTTATGACACATTTAAAAATTTAAAGGTCATATACACCGGCTCTTCTTTGCTTCACTTAACAAAAGGCAGGGCAGACCTGTCGAGAAGGGGCATGATTTATACCTTACAGGGGTTATCCCTGAGAGAGTTTATAAACCTGACAGAAAAAACAGATTTCGCTGTACTGTCGCTTGACGATATTTTAAAAAATCACAGTACTCTGTCAAAAGCTGTTATTTCGAAGGTAAAGCCCATTCTCAAATACAATGAGTATATCCAATGGGGATATTATCCTTTTTTCCTCGAAAACAAAGAGAATTATTTGTTTAAGCTCATGGAAACCATTAATCAGATTCTTGAAGCAGAATTGCCTCTTGTTGCCAAAATTAATTATGCAAATGTCAATAAGCTTAAACAACTGCTTCAGTTAATTTCGGAGAGTGTCCCCTTTAAGCCCAATCTCGAAAAAATCAGTGGCCAGACAAGCATAAGCAAAAACACCCTGAAAGATTATTTATTCTACTTACAGGAGGCCATGCTTATTCTTATGCTCAGGTCGTATAAAAAAACGCAATCCACCCTGGCCAAACCTGAAAAAATTTATATGCACAACCCCAACATCATGTTTGGCCTTGCTCACGAAAACTCAAATGTAGGCAACCTCAGAGAATGTTTTTTTCTGAACCAGTTGTATCTGCATAACAAGGTTAATTATTCAGAATCCGGCGATTTTTTAGTGAATGGCAAATATACTTTCGAGATTGGAGGCAAAAACAAAACATATAAACAAATAGCCGGTATTAAAAACTCCTATATTGCAGCCGATGATATTGAAATCGGATTAAATAACACCATTCCTCTGTGGCTTTTTGGGTTTTTATATTAATTCTATGAAACATTAAAATAATAAATTCTATGGCACTTTTCGAAAAAATTGAATTACCCACAGTAAAACACATTATTGTGGTAGCTTCCGGCAAAGGAGGCGTAGGCAAGTCAACAGTGTCAGCCAATGTGGCTGCTGCTTTGGCCCGCAAAGGATTTAAAACGGCGCTTGTGGATGCCGATATATTCGGGCCTTCCATACCCAAGATGCTTGGCGTTGAGGATTATGCACCGGAAGTGGTAAACAAAGAGGGTAAAGACATGATGTACCCGGCCGAAAAACACGGCATCAAAATAATGTCTATTGGTTTTTTTATTGCCCGCAACCAGGGTCTTATCTGGCGCGGGCCTATGGCTTCGGGCGCCCTGCAACAGCTGTTCGAAAACACCATCTGGGGCGATATTGACTATATGGTTATTGATTTCCCTCCCGGCACCAGCGACATACAGCTTACTACCGTTCAGAAACTCAGAATCAGCGGTGCACTGATAGTCACAACGCCGCAGGAGATAGCCCTCAACGATGCCCGCAAAGCCGCAAACATGTTTTCGAACAAAGGCATTAGTGTACCCATACTGGGTGTTGTCGAAAACATGTCGTGGTTTACCCCAAAAAGCCATCCCGACGAAAAATACTACCTCTTTGGCCGGGGCGGAGGCGCCCTCCTGGCACAAGAGCTGAACACCAGACTCCTGGCCTTTATACCACTGGTAGCCGAAGTAGGCGAAGCCGCCGATAAAGGTATTAATGTATTCGCACAAAACCTCATGGCCATCGGGGAAATTTTTGAGCAGATAGCCGACAGCATTATACACTAACGTGCTATAGATACCGTGAAAAGACCAAGCCATTGCTTTTAATGTTTTACCACATTCGAAACAGAAGGAGAAAACACCAACGACCTTTACATGTACAAAATGGGCAAGGTGAGCCTGACCGAAAAAAGTAAAACCGGTTTTCAGATTTTTTCTGTTAAGCTTCCCTATAAAGATGTGTACGAAGTCAACCTGGGCGATATGGCCAGTTACGCCTATTATGGCTACCTGAATATCGACCCCGAAAAAAGATTTGATGTTTATCATTCCTACCTAATCACCAACAGCACTTCCTATCCTTTTACTACTGCCCCCGTATTCGTTCTTAATGAACAAATGCAGCCCCTGGCTCAGCACCAGATTAAATACACACTTGTAGGAAAGCGACTAAAGTTTAAAGTGAGCTAAAGCCTGCCTACAGGCAGGTACTTAAATTCGGCGATACGGAAGCAGGCTATTGAATAACCAATATCTATTAGCGAGTGATGATTTCAGAAGGCTTGGGGGTTGAATTCAGATCAAAAATTGACTTTCAAATCTCATTATTATCTAAAGTGTTTAAATAAGTCTAAGAAGAATTTCATTTTAGGCATTTTAGGCATTTTAGGCATTTTAGTTCACTTTAGTTCACTTATAAACTTCCTTTAGCCTCAGCCTAAATATAGTTTGGAGCCTGCATGCCGCAGGCAAGTGTGAAGTTTGGAGTGTGAAGTTTGGAGTTCGGAGTTGAGCTATCTTCTAATAATTCGTGACCTGTATCGTGGTACCATTGAAATAGGTTTTATAGCGCGTAAGCGCGATTGTGGCAGGGCCGTTGACCACTGTACCGTCCATGAGCAGGAAACGCGAACCGCAAACGGTGTCGGTTACAGTTATACCACTGGGTTCAACCACAACACGCTCACAACCGGTAGTCGGATGGTAAGCACAGGCTCTTTCGAAAGCGCAGAATTCATCCTGAGTATTGCGGTAAATAACAATCCCTTTATAGCCACCGGTAACATATACCCACCCCCCTACCGAATTAAGATTGGCAAATTCCGGAGATGACAAGCTTACGTAAAAATTCACGTAAACATAGGGCACGGGGTCGTCATTTTTCCTGCACCGGGCAAAAAATGTCAATAATAATATACAAATTAATAAAGTTTTATATCTATATTTTATGTTCATCATATAAATAATGCAAGCCAAAATTCAATAACAGTAAAAACAAATTTTTATTTTTTGGTAAATTTAAGAAAATTATTATTAACTATGCCCCACGAAAAAATTGCCCTATGACAGCTCTAAAAAAATCAATTTTATTTTTCTTTTTCTTGTTAATACTCCTCCCCGATTATTCCTGCCAAAGAAGAATCAAAGGCGAAGCACAGAATGCAGATAAAATTGAAGAAATGCAGGAAGAACGCAAAAAAGAAGCGGAAAAGGAATACAAAATGGCACTTAAAAGACATATGGAAATTCAGACCAAAGATACCCGTAAACGTATTAAAAGAAGCCGTAAACGTTCCGAAAGAATCATGGCAGGAAAACCTCCGGAACCTTTCTTCAGAAGGTTATTCTCCAAAAAAGCCAGAAAAGTGAAAGCCAAACCGACCGATAAATAAATTTGTCATTAACTTATGTATAGCTGCACATGCCTGATTTTAGTTTACTTTATCTCCCATTTTTATTTATCTTTATAAAAATGAAAATATGGCAAGGTTTACTGCAATAGTAATACTGTTTTTATTGTCATGGCGCTTTATACAAGCACAAAGCGACTATACTGGCAACTTTCAGCAGTATTACTCCGAATGGACCCGTACCGTAAAAGGTTTATCGCAAAACAGCGTTTATGCAGTATTACAAGACCACGATGGTTTTATGTGGTTCGGTACCTGGGATGGCCTGAATAAATTCGACGGGTATAAATTTACTTTGTTTAGGCCACAGCTTAACAATCCGGAGGCCAGTGTTGTTAATGAAACCATACGTTGTCTATACGAGGATAACGAAGGCTTTTTGTGGATTGGCACTGAGCAAGGCATAAGCAAACTCGACAGAAAAAAGCTACATTTTACCCATTATCAAAAAAATGCGCCCTCTCCCTATGCGCTTAAAAGCGACACCATATTAAGCATCGCCGGAAATGACAAAGGATATCTTTACTTTGGCACCAACAACGGACTGTATCTCTTCGACAAGAAAACAGCCGCATTCTTTAATGTGGAATTGACCGAACGCGAGATTAAAATATATTCTATTTGCTTGCTCGATAAGGGTTTCATTTTACTGGGAACAGATAGTGGTTTAATAGAATACGATGAGATTACAGGTAATAAAACGGTCAAAACAAACCCCGAACTGCCTTCCGATACTGTATCGTGTATTTTAAAGGACATGCAGGGAAATATCTGGATGGGTACCCCAAAAGGATTAGTAAAAAATAATCCTGTCCTAAATACCTGGCAGCAATACCTTAATCAGCCCAATAACAACAACAGCCTCAGCAACAACGATGTGGGCGCCCTGTTTCAGGATAAAAAGGGCCGGCTTTGGGTAGGAACATCCGGCGGTGGCCTAAACCTATACGATTACGTCAATAATACATTTATGCCGTTCGTAAATGTACCCGGCAAACAAAACACATTGAGCAATGATTTTGTAAATGCTATAACCGAAGACCAGCAGGGTAACATCTGGATAGGCACATCCAAAGGTGTTAACAGAATGGATAACTACCGTAATACATTTGAACATTTTTACAATATTCCTCAAAAAACAAACTCACTGAATAACAACACGGTTTGGTGTATCTATGAAACACATAATAAAGAAATATGGATAGGGACTGACAAGGGGATTAATATTTTTGATAAAAAAACCGGTCATTTTTCCTTTCTGACAAAAAGCCCGAATAATCAGGGCAAACTGCCATCAAATCAAATACGTACCCTTTACGAAGACAGTTACGGGGAATTCTGGATAGGCACTTTCGATGCCGGAATATGCAGACTTAATGCTTCAAAAAAGCACATAGCTTATTACAATACAAACACTAAAATATCCCTGCCTGACAACCAGGTATGGAGCATCACTGAGGATAACAATAAGGATATCTGGATAGGAACCTTTAACGGTCTGGCCCAATACAACAGGAAAACCAATACCATAACTTCTTTTCATCACGATGATAAAAACAGTAATTCATTAAGTTGCAATATTATATATCATTTATTATATGACAATAACGGCTATTTATGGATTTCGACCTTCAACGGGCTTAACAAATTCGATATTAAAAAAAAGACATTCGAACGCTATTATCATATACCCGAAAACTACAACAGCCTTTCAAACAACCGTATATTTTCGGTTTACAAGGACAACGAAAATATTTTATGGATAGCAACAATGGGCGGGGGATTGAACAAATACGACTTTAAGACAAATACTATTAAAGCTTATACTGAAGAGGAAGGCATGCCTAACAATATTGTTTATAACATACTTGAAGACCATTTAGGTAATTTGTGGCTCAGCACCAATTTTGGCCTTTCTAAATTCAACAAAAAAAACGAAACCTTTGTCAATTACGACATCAGGGATGGTATTCAAAGCAGTGAGTTTAATCTGGGAGCAGCCTGCAAAACATCCGACGGCGAACTGCTTTTTGGGGGCATGCAGGGTTTTAACCTTTTCAAACCCGAAATCATTACCGAAAACAAACACCATCCCCCTGTTTTGGTTACCGCATTCAAAGTATTCAACAAACCGCATCAATACCAATACGGTAATGGCGATACCATTGAATTGTCCTATCACGACAATTTTTTTTCCTTTGAATTTGCTTCCCTTGAATTTTCAAACCCCGATAAAATCAAATACGCCTTTACCCTCGAAAATTTTGACAAAGGATGGCTATATGCCGAAGCCACACGCCGCTATGCCGAATATACCAACATACCCCCCGGTGTTTACACTTTCCGTGTTAAAGCCACCGACAGCCAGGGTTTGTGGCTTCCCGAAACCTGCCATTTGTACCTCATAATTCACAACGTCTGGTGGCGCAGCCTCTGGTTCAAGGCCAGCATAGTACTCTTTATTCTAATTATTATTGCGCTAATAATATACGACAGGTACCGTAAAATTCGCCGGAAACACCGCTGGGAAAAGCAAAAACTTCAGCTCGAAAAGCAACTCTTCGACCTTAAGCAAAAAGCCCTGAGCCTGCAAATGAATCCCCATTTTATTTTTAACACACTCAACGCCATTCAAACCTTTATACTTAAAGACAATACCGACCAGGCCATTCAGTTTATGGGAAAACTCTCACAACTGATGCGGCTTATACTGTCAAGCACCCGTGAAGTGTATGTGCCCCTTATAAATGAAGTTAAAATACTTACCTATTACCTCGACCTTGAAAAAATTCGTTTCAACGAAAAATTTGATTATACCATTCATGTGGATAATGCTATTGATACCGAGTTTACAGGTGTGCCGCCCATGCTGATTCAGCCTTTTGTTGAAAATGCCGTTTTGCATGGCATCATGCATAAAAAAGAAAAAGGACATATTAGTATCATTTTTAAACCGGCAAAAGACAACATCCATTGTATTATAAAAGACGATGGCATTGGCAGAGAAAAATCAGCTCTTCTTAAAAAAGAAAAAGGGCTCAGCCATACTTCGCGGGGCATAGCTATTATTGCCGACAGGCTTAGCCTTTTTGAAGAAAAAAATATTAAGCAAAAAAGAATTGTTATTAACGATTTGAAAAACGCCGACGGCACCCCGGCAGGTACGCATGTTGAGGTTTTTCTTCCTTTCATTGAATTATGATTAACTTAAAATACAAAATGCCATGCTTAAAGCAATTATTGTTGACGATGAACTCAACTCCAGAGAAACCCTGAGGCTGATGCTCGAAAGGTATTGCCCCGATGTAAAAATAGCAGCGCTTTCGGACAGTTTCGAAAATGCCCTTGAAGACATCAGGATTTACAAACCCGATGTTGTATTTCTCGATATACAGATGCCCGACGGCAATGGATTTAAACTGCTTGAACAAATTGGCGATATTGACTTTTTTGTCATCTTCACAACAGCTTACGAAGAATATGCGCTTAAAGCCTTTAAATACAATGCCCTCGATTATCTTCTGAAACCTATTATAGCTAATGACCTTAAAAATGCCGTTGAAAAAGTTCATAAAAGTTTAAATCAAAGTCAAAGTAATATTACGGATATTAAGAATATTTTAAATGAGCTGAAGCAACAACGCAAGTCAAAAAAAATAGTTCTTTCTACTGCCGAAGGCATGCACATTGTGGACACCGAAAGTATAGTCCGTTGCGAATCGGACGATTATTACACCAAGTTTTTTTTCGCAGACGGCACCTATGTATTAATTTCCAAAACACTCAAAGAGCACGAAGAATTATTAGCCGACAGTGATTTCTTTCGCCCCCATAAATCCCATCTGGTAAATCTTAAATATGTAAAGAGTTATATAAAAACAGATGGCGGTTATATAATCATGTCCGATGGAAAAGAAATACCCGTATCGCGGCGTAAAAGAGAAAAAATTTTAGAAATACTGCACCAACTTAAATAAAGTTTGTATTTTTACCTTTCCCTTTTTGAAACAAACCGATGTCTGACTACAACTTTTTTATAAACCTTACTGGTATTAACTTTACAATAAATAAATAACAATGGACGAAAATGTAATATATATTATTATTGCAATTATATGGATTGTATCAAGCATTCTTAAGGCTGTCAGCAAAAACAACAAGAAAAAGCCCCCAGTTACCACGCCCCGTACCAACACACCAAAACCGGCAACCGAACTTGACGATTTTAAGAAAATACTAGAGGAAATGATAACAGGCAAAAACCCAGATATTGTAAAGCCCCAACCTGTAAACACACCAACTTATACTGAAAATCCAAGCGCGCAGAATAATCACACCGAAGAATCAAAATATGCCGCTTATGAAGGTACAATGGCTTATGATTTTACCAAAAATCAAAGTCTGGAAGAATACTACAGCAATGATCAAAACAGGATTAGTTATGTAGAAGTAGAAGCTTATAAATCCCCTGAGACCGAACATATAAGCACAGAAAAAAATCCGGTTTTTGATGATGGTTTTGATTTGCAAAAGGGAATCCTGTATGCAGAAATATTAAAACGCCCTCATTATTAACACTATACATTATAAATTAAGAGAAATTTAAAAAAAATGTTAAAAAAAAAGAAATTATATATAACTTTACCGCCTTTAAAAAAAACAGCATTTTCTTATTAAGAACTTTATATAAACCAATGTAAAATGATTAAAAAACTACTCTTCGCAATTTTATGTGTGCTGTATGGAACAATGATGTATGCACAGTCGCAAGGCTCTATACAGGGTAAAATTACAGATGCTGAAACAAAAGAGCCTATCCCGTTTGCCAATATTGTAATTGAATCAGGTGGTAAACAGGTAGGAGGTACCAGTACTGATTTTGACGGTAAATACCGTATATCGCCCATACCTGCCGGCAGATACGACCTAAAAGCCTCTTCAGTGGGCTTCAAACCCATTATGGTTACGGGTGTTATCATCAG
>JAKIYU010000054.1 GCA_022708385.1 Bacteroidota bacterium
TAGTGAGGACATTATCTTCGAGTTTAAGAGGCATAATTGGTTCAAACCATGTTGTAAAAGTCTGACTCGAGATGTTATCCCTGATAATATTCAAACAATTATTCCAAACCTCTTTATAACTTCTGTTCATTTTACTCAAAAAATCTTCTTGTTTTGCCTAAATTAATTCATTATTAGTAAGTTATACTTCAGGAGCCAAAACATCTAATTTCCGACAAATATTTAAATAAAAAAATTAAAAAAAAAATTTTTTTATACTTGATTATTAATTTTTTTTTGTTGTATAATAAGCCGCAAATTTTATCTTTGATTTCCTTTCGAAGTAGAAGTCCAATTTACCTAATCTCACACCGTTAGCGCCTTCCTGACAAATAATAATTTCTTTATCATCGGAATTTCGCAATCGGTATGGCTTTTCAATCAAGGTATGCGAATGCCCGCCAAGGATGACATCAATATACTTTGATTGTTTAGCCAGTTTCATATCGCTGATTTGATCATTTTCGTATTTCAGTCCCAGATGGGAAAGGCAGATAATCAAATCGCAATTAAGTTCTTTTTTCAGTTTATAAGCTATAGCTGCAGCTGTTTCAGCAGGGTCTTTATATACTGTATTGCCATAAAGTGCCGGGCTTACAAGGCCACTTAGTCCGACACCCAGTCCCATAACGCCAATTTTCAGATTTTCCACTTCAAATATTTTGTACGGGATAGTTTTGTCTTTCATAGGTGTATTGCTGAAATCGTAGTTTGAGCAAATAAAGGGAAATTCGGCATTTTTCATTACCTCGGCCAGTTTATCGAGGCCGTTATCAAATTCGTGATTTCCAATGGTGCAGGCATTATACCCCATACGACTCATGAGTTTGAACTCAAGTTCGCCATCGTATTTATTAAAATAAGGTGTGCCCTGAAAAATATCTCCTGAGTCAAAAAGAAGTACATGAGGTTCTTCATTCCTTATTTTTTTAATAATGGCAGCTCTGCGTGCAAAGCCTCCCATACCAGGGTTTTTAGAGTCGTTGGGAGGAAAAGGTTCTATACGGCTGTGGGTATCGTTTGTATGGAGAATGGTCAATTTAAGCAGATTCTTACGGGCATACGATAAAAGGGGTGATTGGCTAAGCCCCACCAAAGCGCCTGCAGTAATCATCTGTTTTATAAATTCTCTTCTGCTATTCAAAGTAAATTCTGTTATCAAGTTTAGCATCAATAGTTTTCTTCAAGGCGGTTTGTTCCTTTATATAATCAATAATGGCATCCCTGACGAGGTAATTGATAGAAATTTTTCGTACAGGATTGGAGAAGAAAGACATTTTATCGCCGCCATTAGCCAGATAATCCGAGGTGGTAATAAAATAGTTCTTATTAAGGTCAAGCGGTACATTGTTTATGGTAATTTTTCCAGCTTTATCGTCTTTTATACCCACAACAGCGCCTGCTAAAGGCAAGCCTTTGCAAGCAGCAATAAAATTGAACATTTCAAGCACCTTTTCGCCTTTGAGTTCGAGAATAACTATTTCATTGTCGAAGGGCATAATTTCGTAAATATTGCGGGTGGTTAATGCGCCTTCGGGCAATGGAGCCCTCAGTCCCCCATTGTTAAGGAGAGCAATATGGGCAACAATGCCGTTTTTCAATTCCCCATTTTTTTTATTTGTCTGGTTCAGAACGATGTCTGCAATAAGATTATTGAGAAGGCCTTCGGGGTTCGATTTAAAAATGAGTCTTTCAGAATAGCCTATGATCTCGTTCATTTGCGAATCGAGAGATAATTTATATGGCAATACCAAAGCATTGATCAAACTATCTTCAGGAGCGGCCAAAGAGTCAATTTTAACAACAGATGCATCGCTGCCAGTCTTGAGAAATACCGATGCGCAGGATGCTAAAAATAAAGCAGAAATTACTGTAAATAAATGCGTTAGTCTTTTGAAATGCATGAAACGAAAAAAAAAATTACAAGCCAACAATATTAATATAAAAAAATTCTTAAAACAAGAGATAAATAAAAATAAATCTAATTTAGAATTGGTTTAAAATTACATTAAGTGAGGTTTGGAACTATATATCTGAATATATGTTTTTAATTAATTTTTAATTTAATTTTGGAAGCGGATTGAAGGATTCTGAATAATATTGTAAAAAAATTATGGATGTGTGGTATTTGTGGCATATTTGACCAGTCTGCAGGACCCGATGAACGGCGGCTTATAACGGATAAAATGTTGTCGGCACAAATGCATCGGGGGCCTGATGGTTCATTTTCATGGCATGAGGAGGGAGGTGTGAGCCTGGGTCACAACCGTCTTAAAATAATTGACTTGTCGGATGAGGCCAATCAGCCGATGGAAAAAGACGGATACATTATTGCATTTAACGGCGAGGTTTATAATTATGTTGAATTAAAAGAGATACTTGTCCGGCGTGGGTACACTTTCCGTACTACTTCCGACACAGAAGTTATATTGGCGGCATATATGGAATGGGGCAGCCAATGTGTTGAGCAATTTGTGGGGATGTGGGCTTTTGTGATATGGGATAAAGAAAAAAGAGCACTGTTTTGTTCGCGCGACAGGTTTGGCATCAAGCCTTTTTATTATATATTGAAAGATTGCCGTTTTTACTTTGCTTCGGAATACAAATCGCTAAAACAAACGCCCTTATTTGACAACAAACTAAATACTGCACAGTTTAACAGAGGCATTATGCTCGGTTGGATGTCGTATAATGATGAAACCTATTTTGACTGCATTAAGCAATTACCACCGGCCACAAACCTTGTTGTAACCGAGAACCAGTTTAATATAAAGAAATACTGGGATTTATCTCGAGACAAAACCCTGATTTTTTCAGGAGATGAGAAGTATTTTGTATTTTATGAGATGTTTAAGGAGTCTATAAATATACATCTGCGTTCGGATGTTGTTGTAGGAGGATGCCTGAGTGGCGGTTTAGACAGTTCGAGCATAGCCTCTATGATTTGCAAACACAACCCGGAAGTAAATTTTAAAACATTCAGTATATATTATGAAGGGGGGCAAAATGTTGATGAACGCGACTTTATTCGAGAAGTTGTGAAGATGTATCCCAATATAACCCCCTTTTATCACACACCCAACGACAAGTCTATAGAAGAAAGCTTTGATGATGCTCTCTACTATGCGGATGTGCCATTTGCCGATTCGTCGTATATGTCGCAATATTTTCTGATGCAACTGGCAGCAAAGAACAAGGTTATAGTGCTGATAGACGGTCAGGGTGCCGATGAATACCTGGCCGGCTATATGCATTCTTTTTACAGGTTAATTGCCGATTATCTTAAAGCATTCCGTTTAAGAGAAGCTATAATGCTTACCGGTGCACAGAACAGGCGGCAGGAGTTTGACCTGAGAAAAAAAATGCTGTTTATCCTGAAAACATTGTTTACACTTACAAACAATGAACAACACATATACCGCAAAGAATTTGAAAGAGCGGCAGGCATACTATCCAGCAACTCCAGAGATGGCATGTTTACACTCCCTTCGTTAGATAACAACGACAAGTTTCACAGCTTTTTATACAACCTTATTTTTTACACTTCATTGCCTTCGCTGTTGCATTATGTTGACAGAAACTCGATGCGTTTTTCGATTGAATCGCGGGTTCCCTTTCTCGACCACCGATTGGTTGAATTTATATTTTCCCTGCCAAAATCCGATAAGATTAACCGCAGTGCAGAAACCAAATATATATTAAGACGGGGTTTAAAGAGCATTCTACCAACGGCTGTTTCGGAACGCAAGGACAAAAAGGGGTTTGTGACTCCGGGCGATACACAATGGCTGAGAGGGCCACTGAAAAAGCTCCTTGATATTGATTATACCATGCTGCCCGAATTTGACAATAAAAAGACGAAGGCACTGATAAATAATTTCAGAAAAGGAGACAACAGTCATTCGAAACTTATATGGAAACTTGCCATAGCAGCTTACTGGCTGAAAGCAAACAAAATTAACGGTTAAATCAGTTTCCCGAAATTTTCCTGCCAAGACTTATCATCTTCATAGCAGCTACAGCGGCTTCAACGCCTTTGTTACCGTGTGTACCTCCTGCCCTTTCAAGCGCTTGCTGCATATTATCGGTAGTAAGTACGCCAAAAATTACAGGCCTGGCATAATTAAGCCCGATGTTTGAGATGGCACCGGCGACTGTATTGCAAATAAATTCAAAGTGACGTGTTTCTCCCTGAATAACACAGCCAAGACAGATGACGGCATCGACTTCGAGATGCTCAAACATCCATTGCGCTGCAAGGGGTAATTCGAAGCTACCGGGAACATATTCCACATTTATGTTGTTTTCAGACACCCCTTGTCTGAGCAAAGTCAAAACGGCACCTTCTTTTAATTTTTCTGTTACTTCGGGGTTCCATTCTGAAACAACTATGCCTATAGACATACTATCTATATCAGGAATATTTTCGAAAGTAAAATCCGAAAGGTTTGTTTTCTTTTCTTCAGTCATGGCAAGACAAATCAGGCGCCCATGAGTGTTTTCACTCTGGCAATATATTTATCAATATCCCTTCTTTCGGTGCTGTTATAATGTTTGAACTTAATTTCTTCGTACATTTTAAGGGCATCGGGATAGTTTTTCATTTCTTCATAAGCCCAAGCGGCTTTCATTAAAAATATGGGGGAAGTAAAGTCGTTAGCATTTTCTTCAGCAGCTTCTTTATAATATTTAATAGCATTTTCCATATCATTCAGTTCCACATAGGCATCGCCAATAACGCCGAGCGCCATAGCCGAAACAATTTTACTTTTAGTGCTGAATTTTTTCATTGTATTGATAGCTTCCTGGTAATTTCCCTGCTTCATATAGATGAGCCCAAGGTAATATTTTGACAGGTTGCTTGATTTAGTCCAGCCGTAGTTATTGATGATTTCGTTAAAGCCTAAGTAATTGCCATCGCCGTTTAAGGCGAGGTCGAGTGAATCGCTTTCGAAGTATCTCTGAGCCGTCCAAATCTGGTTCTGGGCTTCAGTTTCGCGGGCACCTATATAATATTTATTTATCAGAATAAAGCCCAGAATAACAATAACAATAGCACCTACAATATAGGTAAGGATTTTCTGGTTATTCTCAATGAATTGTTCAGTTTTTGTGAGAGTGCTTTCTACTACATGAATGGTTTCTTCTTGTTTTTCTATCTTTTTGGCCATAACAGATTAATTTTTTAAAAGTGCAAAATTAATTTTTTTTATGTATATAGAGACGATTTTTAAAAAAATAATAGAGCGGGTGTCGGCTATATTTTTACAATATTGTTTTTTATGGCATACTTAACCAGTTCGACAGTACTTTTAAAGCCTAATTTCTGCATGATATGATTTTTATGTGACTCAACAGTACGGACGCTTATAAAAAGTTTATTGGCAATTTCAGCATTGCTAAGGCCTTTTACGAACAGGCCGAGTATTTCAATTTCGCGGGTTGTGAGGGCATTGTCCTTAGGGGGTGCTTCATCTTCTGCTTTAATTCTTTTTACATAGCTTTTCATAATGATATCGGCAATGGGTTTGCTGAAATACTCTTCATTTCTGTTAACATGCCTGATAGCTTCGAGCAATTCGGCTTTGGTCGTGTTCTTAGGTAAATAACCTTTAGCACCAGCCTTCAATGCATTGGTAATAAAATCTTCATTAATATACATAGATAACATAAGGATTTTAACGCTGGGAAATTCATGGGTGATGATATCGGCAATTTCCACCCCTGATTTTTCGGGCATAGATATATCAAGAACCACCACATCAGGCTTTCTTTGCTTTAACATATCCAATAAGTTAACAAAGCCGGAAGTCTCTCCCACAATTTCTATATCATCGGCATCGGTTAAAAGTGAAATAAGTCCATCTCTTACAATCTGATGGTCGTCAACGATAAGAATTTTGATTTTGTTGTTCATAATTGTTAAATGGTATTAATATATTAATTTCAGTGCCTTGTCCTTCGGCCGATTTCATTTCAAACCTGGCGTTAATAAGCTGGGCTCTTTCTTTCATATTTATTAAGCCGTTTCCTTTTCCCTGTAAGTTTTTATCTAAATCGAACCCACATCCATTGTCTTTGACAATAAAATTGATGTGACCTGTCCGCTCGAGCAAATATACCTTAACCAGAGATGCTTTGGCATGTTTTACGCAATTATTAAGAGCCTCCTGCGCTATGCGGTATATATATGTTTTTATTTTCCCGTCGTTGTATTCACCTGTCACATTTGTGTAAAAGCGTACTTCAATTTTTGCAGATTCCTCAATTCTTTTGCATAAGTTGCTCAGTGCTGTTTGAATGCCAAATTCATAAAGTACCGCAGGCATAAGATTATTGGAAATACGGCGTATTTCATCTATTGTGCTATCGAAAAGTGTCTTGGTTTTATGTAAAATTTCATTGGCTTTATCGGCATCAGCATTTAAAGCGCTTTCGATATGTAATTGAATGGCAATGAGCGATTGACCCAAGCTATCGTGCAACTCACGCGAAATCCTTTGCCGTTCCATTTCCTGCCCGTCGATTAATGAAGTAAGTCTTTTTTCGCGTTCTTCGAGAAGTGCCTTTTCGGCTTTTTTTCTTTTAGAAATATCCCTGATGACGAGTGCATCGTAGAATTTGCCACAGTACTCTACGGCATTTTCCTGTACTTCCACATCAACCAGAGTCTGGTCTTTTCTGACCAGAATAGTTTCGTAAATATTGCTGCGACTAAAAGATTTAAGTGTTGGAGGTTCGGATTTCAGAACTAAAAAGTTATCCACATTCATGCGCATAAGATCTTCTTCTTTATAGCCTGTTATTTTGACTGCAGCATGGTTAAGCAAGGTAATATTACCATTATAATGTAGAATTATGGCATCTTTGGTAGCATCGTAGAAATGCTGCAGGCGTTCTTCTCTTTCTTTTATTTCGAGCGATTTTTGCTTCAGGTTATCAATCATGGTATTAAATGACTGAGTGAGAGAAGCTATTTCGTCGTTCCCTTTGCAGTTCAGTTTTTGATCGTAGCTTCCTTCACTGACCTGATTAACAGCAAAGTTTAATCTTAAAATAGGGAAGGTTATTTTACCAGCAAAAAGATAGGAAACAGGCAGAATTACCAAAAAAACAAGTAGGCAAATAAAATAAATTTTATTGCGGGCTTTGACAATATCGGACATGACCTCCTTAAAATCAATTTCGGCAAGAATCACCCAGTTAAGGCCAAATGTCTGTATCAGATCGAATGAACTTAGTACTTTTTTGCCTCTGTAGTCGGTAATCAGCTCAGTGGCCGATATTTTATCCATAGCTTTAACGGTGGCATCGGTCATCACCTTCACATTAAGAAATGAATTGTCTTTGAAACGCGAACTGCTTCTCATATAAAAGTCATCACCCACGAGATAAGATTCGCCACTTTCACCCAAGCCACTTCGATTATCTGAAACCAGCATAATTTCGTTAATGGCGTCTGCTTCAATATCGAGCAAAGCCATACCTATCACTTCCTTATCATTATCAGCAAAAACAGGTGCAACCCCATAAAGTTTATCGCCATGCTTGCCTCCTTTATCAACTTTGAAGTCCTGAATAAAAGGTTGCTGTAGTTCTTTAACCTTGTTTTCTATTTCTTTGAGTGTTACTAAAGGAATAAAGGATTCTATTGCATCTTTATCGTTTAAGGACATTGCAGTATCTTCGTTTACGATAACGCAACCGGTAAAATCACCTAAAAGTAGATTTTTGAAATAGGGAGAATTTTTCAGCATGTCGCTTAAGTCGTTCAGATGCTGAATATTTGCATTTTGTTGTTTACGGAAAGAAAAGAAAACAAGAGTAGCACTCGAATTGGCAATATGGTTTAACTCATTAATCCTGTCGGAGAAAAAATTAACGATGCGCAGTTTTTTCATTTCCCTTACAGAAGTCAATTGTTCAAAAGCCCTGTTCAGGATAGCTTTTTTGGTATAATAATACGAAAAGGTGCTGGTGATCAATACGGAGCCTAGTCCAATAATGACAAACATGAAGAATAATTTTAAAGTTAGATTCAGCTTTGGAAATCGTAATTTCATTTTTTATCAGAAAAACACGGTAAAAGTAATAAAAATTTGGACATAACAATTAAGTATTTTACTTAGAATATTACAATGGGCACTTACAGCAAATGAATAAAAATGTTATAACGTGCGGATTACAAATCCGCACGAGTTAAGGAATGCAAATCCGCACGAGCTGAATATTTTTAAGGGCAAATTAATACTAAGTTGGAATGAATTAATTATCAGAAGTTTTCCTCGATATCAATATTATATTTGGCTAATAATCCTGAAATACCCCTGAGAGAAAAGCGGGCTTTCTTAATATGGTTTAACTCTGGATCAATAATGTAGTTGAAAGCTGTACGCAGATCGGCTTTTTCGAGGTTGGTGCGCATAAAAAGAGCCCTGTCGAGGTCACAGTTATCAAATACCGCAGCTGTTAGGTCTGACTCGGTAAAATCAACTTCCTGCAGGCGGGAGTGTATGAAAATTGTTTTCTTAAGCTTCAGTTTATAGAAAGAGGCATGGTCGAGCAGGCAGTTACTGAAAGAGAGAGACAGTCCGAACTCATTCGTAAATCAAAGCGCAGACCAAGCAGTTTGCAGTCCCTGAAGCTTACGTTGCGCCATGCCGTTCCGTTAGTTTTAAACATGCTCAGTTCACAGCAGATGAAAGTGCAGTCGGTGAACCTGTATCCTGTAAAATCCTGGCCTGTAAAAACGACATTGTTGAAGGTGCAGTTTTCGTATTCGCCTTTCAGCAGGGGTATCGTTTCAGGATCCCTTCCTGTAAATGTCCTGCCTTCAAAATAAACCTCTGTCATGTTTAAAAAATTCGCTTATTTTCCCGCTTGTATTGCTAAATATTCATGAGCTTCCTTAAGCAGTTTTATTCCTTCATCGGTATCGGCAGGTTCGTCTGTATCGTTAATTTCTTTTATGATGGTATCATTATGAAAATAGAAAGTTTTTCCCTTTCTCTGGTCTGATTTGCCCTTGTTCGAAGCGCCATGGTCTTCGATAAAAGCCAGGATAAGTGCACCGTTACAGAAATAAAACTCCTCGGTACGTTCGGATATTTGTTTATAGGGATAGGATTTAATCCTCACTACCTGGTTGTTTTCGGAATAGTAGTCCAGTTTGGACCACTTTTGTTTAACCTGTTCCCTCATATCCTTTGTCTGGAGTGTATTTTTCTGAAATTTTTCAAGGCCGGTTTCAATTCTTTCTCTCTCGGCATCAATTACTTTAATTATTGAATCGTTATTGAACGCAGGTGGGGCTGCAGCGACAGAATCGACGTTTTTCAAGGTATCGGCGCCCATGCATACATTTTTATCAGCGCCAGTGTTGCAGGACACCATTAAAGCAGCTGCTATGGCTGCATTAAAAAGAAGTAAAAGACTTTTTTTCATAGTTTTCATGTTTGTTTTTTTTTGATTAGAGGTCAGCTATTATAAATTTGCTAATTTCAGGGAACAGCATTATTTCGGTAATGAGGCTGCAAACAAAGCGGGACAATTTATACAAGAAACGGATTAGAGTTGCGTTCCTTTCCGATAGTTGTTTCAGGGCCATGCCCGCAAAGCACCCTTACATTATCGTCAAGTGTCATCAACTTGTCATTAATGGACGCGATGAGTGTGTCGTAATCGCCTGTAGGCAGATCAGTCCTGCCTATACTTCCTTTAAACAGAACATCGCCAACAATAACAAAATTATCTTCTGGCGCATAAAAGCAGATGCTGCCTGCGGCATGCCCGGGTGTATGGAGAATTTTCAACTCATAGTTACCAACCCTTACAATATCGCCATCGGCAAGGTAAATCCCTGGCTCGACCGTATTTGTAATATTGAAACCAAAGAGGGCGCCAGTGCGGGGTGCTTCCGAAAGGAAAGGGAGTGCATCTCTGTGGATGCCGAGGGGGATATTAAGCTTTTCATGTACTATACTGTTTCCTGCCACATGGTCAACATGACCGTGGGTATTGTAAAAGGCAAGTGTTTTGAGCTTATTTTCAGTAAGAAATTTTTCCAGGGTAAGCCACTCATTAGCGCTGTTGCAGGCAGGGTCGATAAGGATACATTCTCCCGTCTCGTTGTAAAGAGCATAAGCATTAACCTGAAAAGGGTTAAAGACAAAGGTTTTAACTTTAAGCATAATTAATTATATGAAGGCAAGGTTGTTTTTACCTGTAATTTTCTCGCAGTAATGACATCTCAGTTTGATTTCCTGGTCGGGTACGAGATTGAATTTGGTAACAACTTTCTCGATATTTGTGATGCAATTGGGATTAAAGCATTTGACAATGCCCTCGATATAATTTGGGATTTGGAGCGAAGTTTTCTCAATAATCTGAAAATCCTTAATGGTGATAAGCGTAGCCGAAGGTGCCACAAGGGCAATTTTATTGATTTCTTCTTTTTTGAAGTATTTGTTATGTACTTTAATGATGCCCTTGGTGCCAAATTTTTTGCTTTCGAGGTTGATACCAAACAGTATCTGGTTTTCGTAATTTTCGAGGTTTAATATCTTAATTACCTTGAAAACGCTTTTAGAAGGTATATGGTCTATGACCGTACCATTCTCGAGTGCTGATACTTTTAATTCTTTTACCATTATTTTAAACCTAAAATTGAAGTTATTAATGCCTGACGAACATATACCCCATTAAGGGCTTGCTGGAAATAGTGGGCCTTTGGTGAATCGTCAACGTCAATATCAATTTCATTCACACGTGGCATGGGATGGAGTACTTTCATATTTTCCTTAGTGTGTTCAAGCATGGATTTGTTGAGATTGTAGAGGTTTTTAACTCTTTCGTACTCGAGGGGGTCGGAAAATCTTTCTCTCTGAATGCGTGTCATGTAAAGAATATCAACGAGAGGGAGTACGTCGTTAAGATCGGTATATTGGTAGTAGGCTAGTTTTTTCTCTTTGATATGGATTTTGACGGCGCTGGGCAGTTTGAGTTCGGTCGGAGAAACGAGATGGAAAGTACAGTTGAAGTTGCATAGAGCGATTACAAGAGAATGTACTGTTCTTCCATATTTAAGATCTCCCACAAAGGCTACGTGGAGGTCATCGAGGGTGTGCTGGGTCTGAAGAATGGTATAGAGGTCAAGCAGGGTTTGCGTAGGGTGCTGGTTAGCGCCATCACCTGCATTGATAACAGGTACTTTAGACACTTCACTAGCAAATCGGGCGCTGCCTTCGACCGGGTTGCGCATAACAATAAGGTCGGAATAATTGCTTACCGTAATGATAGTGTCTTTAAGCGATTCACCTTTTTTCACACTTGTAGAAGACGAATCGGAGAAACCGATAACTTTGCCACCGAGGCGACAAACGGCGCTTTCGAAGCTCAGTCGCGTACGTGTAGAAGGTTCGAAGAATAATGTTGCTACAACTTTATTGTTGAGCAGGTTTTGTGAAGGATTACTTTCGAAGTCCTTAGCTATTTCAAGAATGCGCAATTGTTCCTCTTTAGTGTAATCATTAATAGATATTAAACTTTTACCTTTCATATAAAAATGTTTAAAATATTCAAAAAAAAAGCGACTTAAGAATTAAGTCGCTTTTAAAATTATTGACAGCAGCAGCAGCCTTTACTGAGGTTAAATTTCTTAACAAAATCGCAAAGAAGTGTTGCTAGGTCGGGTTTTCCAATTTCCTGTAATTCGTAATCAACTTTTGTATAAGGTTTGTTGATTTTAACGATTCTTGTAAGGTCGATAGGTGTTGCAATAACAACCGCATCACAATCGGTATTATTTATAGATTTTTCGAGGTCTGCTACCTGCTGGTCGCCATATCCCATAGCAGGGAGTAAAGTACCTATATTGGGGTAAATTTCGAAAGTTTCTTTAAGTCGTCCAACAACATAAGGTCTTGGGTCAACAAGTTCTTTAGCACCCATTTTGGTTGCCGCAACAGTTCCGGCACCAATTTTCATGTGGCCATGAGTTAAAGTG
>JAKIYU010000295.1 GCA_022708385.1 Bacteroidota bacterium
GGTCTCAAGTTGGGTTAAGGAATCTCTTTATAATGACAAAAAAAAATGAAAATCACTTGTGATTTATTGAAAACAGCCTCTCAATAGGACTTTTATAATTTACTCGTATGAATTTTGAGGAAACTCCAGTAATGTTTAGCCGATAAGAGTTAGTATAATTCTATAGTTAAATCTACCTGAGGTGAGTTGCATGTAAACTTCGAAGCACTGAAAGAGGGGGCACCAAAATAATTACGTTTATTGTTTGAAGTTCCAATATATTCTACAGGTATTCCAAGGAAATTGACATCCAGTCCCTTGTTATTATTGGCATCGTGAATAATGGCAACAGCATACACACCCTGCTTTATGTCTTTAAAATAGACATCCATGGTTTTTCCTGTAACAGGAACAATTTTACTGTAAACAACCTTGTCCTCTTTCAAAAAACTGTCTTCACTATCGTAAAATGCAACCAGTAATTGCCCTTTAACCTTTGGAATGCCAGTAACACTAATTTTTACGACGGCATTTTGTGCACACAGCCCATAAGACAGAAAGGTTAATAACAGAAAAAGAAATGGGTACGGGGTTATTCTGTCCATTCTACAGTTTATTTCAGGGCATTTTGGTATAATCGAGTTCTGAGCCTAAAACACTATGAGGAATAAGATAGGTAGCCAGCATAACAATTACGGCTGCGAGTACCCACCATCGTGCTGACCGTTTTTGTAAAAAAGCCGTTAAATAAGCTATTAACCAAAAAACTACAGTAATGGCGGTTTTGTTATCAGTAAGGTCGTGCCCGAAAGGAAAACCTGTCCAATAAGCACCAAAGGCATATTTTTGCACAATGGGGCCAAAAAGCAAGCCACCCAAAACCAACGAAATAAGGGTTAATGAAGCGTATAATTTTAGTTTATTATTTACAAATACCGACTGCAAACCACTGCGTACCGACAACAATAAAGCGGCAAACATAAAAAGAATATGAGGAATCAGAACACCTGCCGGCACATCGCCTTTATAACGCAGAATAACCGGCTCTTCTGTTAGCGGATAGCGCCAAGTACCCTTACGCAGTTCAACCTTGTAAATTACCTTGCCTGCAGGAAGCTGGGTGGGAAGAACAGCTGTAAGATAGCCATCCTTGAAATTCATTTCCTGATATATCCATGAATCGTTGCTTTTATATCTTTTAAAAGTAACACCACCGGCAATACTGCTATCGCCCGTATATATTCTCACCTCGGCATCTCTCCCCGAGACTTCTGAGCGCAGTAATTTATAATTTATCGTTGAACCATCAGAAAGTTCTATTTTCCCACGTACAGGTTTTGTGGGCCCGGTAAGTCTTTGATATACAGCTATTGATAAGGTTAACAAAATGCTCATAACCCATAAAAGGATGTTTATTCTCTTCATAAATTCTTATTTCAACTTTTTCTGTACATATTACGCCATTAAAAGAGTTACAAATTTAAAGAGATTTTTTTAATGCAGTAAGCATTTATGGCAATTGCCGGCAACAAAAAAGAGGCTGTCTCAAAACCTTCTTTTTGCGATTTTCAGCACCTTCTTTGCCCCTCCCTAAAGGGTAGAAGTCGCTGAAAATCAGCACACCCTTTAGGGTTGGGGGAATGATGATTTTCAGCGAGAGTGAGTTACGAGACAGCCTCTTAATATACCGGGTTAAGTATTACCCAAGAAGTCCGCCTTTTTTATAAATTTCAAGTTGCACTTCATAGAATGGATTTATCTTAATTTCAGTACCTTTGGTTATATTATTTACAAGGCCGGTTTCGAAATTAACCCTGATGATATCACCATCTTCAAGCTGCAATCCTTCGAGCGTTTTGTAAGTAAGAATGGGCAGAGCGGCATTGATGGCATTACGTTCGTAAATAGCACCGAATGACTCTGCAATTATACATTGAATACCCAGAGAAAGAAAACAATCGACGGCTTGTTGTCTTGAGCTTCCGGCACCGAAGTTTTTAGTGGTAACAACGATATCACCTGCCTGAGCTTTTTTAGCAAAATCCTCATAACCTTTAAGATTATCGAAAGTATATTTACCCATTTCCTTAATATCGGTAATAGTCAGGTATCTGTTATGAAAAATCATATCGGTATCGATATCGTCTTTCTCTATGAACCAAACTTTACCTTCAACAGTGGTGCTTTTTTCAGTTTTAATTTTCTCGCCTTTTGCAACAGCCGCATTAAACCGGCCAGTAGGTTTGAATGAAGCGGGTTCAGCCGGTAAATTGGCAGGGTCGGTAATAAAACCGGCAACTGCTGATGCAGCTACAATAGCAGGAGAAGCCAGATATACAAGCCCCTTGCCCTGTTTGCCTGCAAAGTTGCGGTTACCGGTGCTTAATGTTACTTCTTCGGGGCCGTTCTGTCCAACCTGTCCAGCTGCACAACCGGCACAACCGGCATTGGATACCAAAGCGCCAGCATCTTTAAATATTTTTATCAATCCTGTATTGAGGGCTTCTTGCCAAATAGGGTCAGTAGCGGGAACAATTTTAAGAACCACACCGGGGGCCACTTTACGG
>JAKIYU010000055.1 GCA_022708385.1 Bacteroidota bacterium
GTTGGCATCTACTTCCATATCCATGGGAACGGGGGCATAATAGTCTTTGCTTTTCTCTTTTTGTGCTACTTCAGCCCTGGCCATGGGCATAGCGCCACCAGTAGCTGTCATGCTGTATGTCTGTGGTTCGTAATAACCGAGATACCACACTGGTAATACAGGTAGGAGCTTGTATGCTGCAGGTTTTCCTGTCGAAAAAGTCAATTTGGCTTTCTCCCAGTTTTCACCTGTACTTTGTGTCAGATTGGCTTTTAATATTAGTTGAACTGGTTTGGATATTTCGTCCACGCGCAATTCGTAAAATGGTGTCCAGCTTACACCAGATGCTATGTATGAAACATCAATCCTGGCATCAGCTACTGCTTTGTCGGCGTTAATCATAATACTTACAATAGCTTCAGGTTGTGCTTCTACTTTTGCAGGCTCGTTGTTTTTGGAGTAATTCTGAAGTTTTTCAAGTCTTACTTCAAGGTCTTTCTTCTGTAAAAGAAGAAGCCTTTCGGTTTTGGCGGCTTTAATCCACTCCTGGTTAATGTCGTTAAGGCGCAAACGGTAATAAACGAGGGCATCCCTGAGCTCGGTAATGGTGTCGGCTTTGGTGATGGCAGTACTCGACTGTAATAAGTTCTTTTCGTTGACAAGGGCTTCTTTGCGGGCATTGTTTTCGTGAATGTCGAAAGCCAGCAATTCAAGCGAATCCGACAAATTTTTTATACCTTTCAGTATGTGGTTAGGTATTTCTTTCTCTTCCGTTTCTTCGGGTTCAGGGTACTTAATCTGAACCTGCTGGCTCATAATAACAAAACTGCCTTTGCCTGAAACCCTCAGGGTATTGGCATCCATAAACTGCGACAATCCCGAAATAGTTATTTCGGACATACCCAAGGGCAGGTTTACAATTGCCGACCTTTCAATTTGAGCATTGTTGGTAAAAACGGTGATTTTCTCAATTTTTGAATTTGCATTTAAAGGCTTTTGCGCTTTTAAACTTGCTGAAAGACACAGGATGTAAATAGTACAGAAACCTGTAATAATTAATTTTTTCATATACGTAAATTTTAAGGGTTTTAAATAATTTAGAGCCTTGATACTTTTTGAAATAAAATCCATATCAAAAAAATATAGGGCATTTTTTTTTATTTTAGCGGAAAAATTCAGGATTATGAAAAGAGATGATGCTTTAAAGCTTGTTGACACCTATATTAAAAATGAAAAAATGCGGATACATTGCTTGTCGTCGGAGGCGGTGATGAGAGCATTGGCTAAACATTTTAACGAAGATGTGGAAAAATGGGGCCTGGCAGGCCTGCTGCACGACCTCGATGTGGAAATAACCCATGCCGACCTGAACATACACGGGTTGGAATCTGTAAAAATTCTAACACAACTTAATGTAGATACTGAGATTGTTGAAGCCATCAGAATGCACAACGAGAACGCCCATGGCGATAAACGGCATAAACTTATACATCACGCATTGGCTGCAGGCGAAACGATTACAGGGCTTATATATGCAACGGCTCTCGTCTATCCCGATAAAAGGATTGAAAGTGTGAAAGTGAAATCCGTTACCAAAAGGATGAAGGAAAAGGCTTTTGCGGCTTCTGTCAACAGGGATATTATTATGGAATGTGAACTTATAGGTTTATCTCTCGATGCTTTTACTGAAATAGCTTTGAATGCCATGAAGGAAATAGCAGGGGAGATTGGGCTTTGAAAAGAGTGAACTATAGTTCGGAGTTCGGAGTTCGGAGTTTGGAGTTGAACTCGAATTTTCAACACTGAATTCTGAACTCTAAACTCTAAACTTTTTTAGTTAGCCATTTGCTACATTATTATTAATTTAGCAAAAAAATATTTTGTGCTGGTGCTTTTCAGGAATGCAGTTTTTATTGGAGCAGGACGTGTAGCTACACGAATGGCGGTAGCAATGGCCGGTGCAGGCATAAAGATTGAGCAGGTTTACAGCCGAACACTCGACCATGCCCGGGATTTGGCCCAAATTACAGGTGCAAATGCGTGCACTGATTTGTTGGCTATTACATCTAATGCTGATTTATACGTTATATCTGTGCCCGATGCAGCGCTGGCTACTGTTGTTAGTGAGTTGAAGATGACCAATGCCTTTGTTGTGCACACTTCAGGAACCATGCCAATGGAAGTGTTGCGTAAATTTGAACATTTTGGTGTGTTTTATCCCTTACAGACAATGACAAAGGAATATGAGCTTGATTTTTCGGAAGTACCTTTGCTTATTGAAGCCGATAGTGCATCATACGAAGAAAGACTGGCGTATTTGGCAAAAACCTTGAAATCGAAGTTTTACCATGTTAACTCCGAAAAGCGATGCCAAGCCCATATTGCCGCTGTTTTTGCATGCAACTTTACCAACCACATGTATCACATTGCCTCTGATATTTTAAAACAGGCTGAACTGCCTTTCGATTTGTTGCTTCCTCTGATACGTGAAACTGCCCGAAAGATTGAAACAGATAAGCCTTCCAATATTCAGACAGGTCCTGCTGCCCGAAATGATGTGAATGTGATGCAAACACATATCGATATGCTGGAAGACCCTGTTTACAAGGAGATTTATCAACTTGTAAGCAAAAGTATAAGCACACAGGCATTAAAAAAATAAAACATGATTAAAAATTACAAACAGCTTTTAAAAAAGATAACAACCATCATACTTGATGTGGATGGTGTGCTTACAGATGGTTCGGTGCTTATTGCCCAAAATGGCGAGCAACTGCGTACCATGCATGTTAAAGACGGGTATGCCTTGCAGTTAGCCGTGAAAAAAGGTTACCGTGTTGTTATCATGTCGGGGGGGCGTTCCGATGTGCTTGAAGGTCGGTTTAATTATCTTGGTATTAAAGAGGTATATCTCGGATTGACAAATAAGCTGGAGCTTTTTGAGAATTATATTAAAAACAATCATTTGCAGTCATCGGAAATTCTTTATATCGGCGACGATATACCCGATTATGAGATTATGAATCGTGTTGGTGTAGCCTGTTGCCCTGCTGATGCTGTCGAAGAGATAAAAAAAATATGCCACTACATCTCCCCTTTTACAGGAGGCACAGGTTGTGTGAGGGATGTGCTGGAGCAAATCATGAAAGTTCAGGCCAAATGGTTCGACAGTGAAGCATTCAGCTGGTAATTTAATAAAGTCTGTTATGAAAGAGTTTTTAGCATACCTGAAGTTAATAAGATACACCAATCTTATCATTATTGTACTTACCCAGTATTTTTTCAGACATTTTATACTGTTGCCACTTTACAGACTGGAAGATGTAGTGCCCCCCATGGGCGAACTCACTTTTTTTCTACTGGTTTTGTCAACCGTATTGATTGCGGCGGCAGGTTATGCCATTAACGATTACTTCGATATGCGCGTTGACCATATCAATAAGCCGGATAAGATGATTTTAGGTAAAATAATTCCCAGGCGTATGGCTATATTAATACATGGGTTCTTTACCGGCGCAGGTATATTGCTCAGCTTTATTGCCGCATTTATGGTGGGTTCGTGGAAACTGGGACTGGTAAGTGTGATTATAACCTATATGTTGTGGAGATACAGCCATCGTTATAAAGCCTCATTCATTACGGGCAACTTTGTGATTGCACTTTTCTCAGCATTTGTCATGTTTATAGTATGGCTCTATGAATTTTATGCTCAGCTCAATACCGGACAAGCTATTATACTATGGAAGGGCTTGCTGAATACTTTTTTGTTTTTGTACCTTTTTTTTGCATTTCTCACCTCTTTTATCCGCGAAATTGTAAAGGATATTGAAGATATTGAAGGCGACCGGCGTGTAGGCTGTGAAACCATTCCTATTAAGTTAGGCATACCAAAGGCCAAAAAGGTTATTTATAGTATGATAGGCCTGATGCTCCTGTTTCTGGGGTTAATGACCACCATTGTTTTCTTAAAACCGCATTATAATTTACTGGGTTTTTACCTGGCGTTTCTGATTCTCTTGTTCGCATATATGCTTAGTTTGGTTATAAAGGCAAAGGAAAAACAGGATTACAGTTTCCTGAGCATGTACATCAAAATTGTGATGCTGGCCGGTATTTTCACCATGCAGTTGGTTTATATCCTTCTCAGATGATGCTGATTGAAAAACTTAATGAATACAGAATTATACTGGCTTCAAAGTCGCCAAGGCGGCAGTTGTTGCTTAGGGAGGCAGGCATTTGCTTTGAGGTAATGGAAAGCGATACCGGTGAGGATTTTCCGGACGGACTGAAATCCTATAAGATTCCCCTGTATTTGTCTCAGAAAAAGGCCGATGCGTTAAATATTGATTTTGACGAAAAGACGCTCCTCATAACGGCCGACACTATTGTCTGGATAAACGGCAGGGTTATTAACAAGCCAACCGACAGGGATGAAGCCATTAGTATGCTCAAAACGCTTTCGGGCCGGATGCACGAAGTCTTTACAGGCGTTACCCTGCGCAGTAAATACAAAAGCAAAACTTTTTATGTGAAGAGCAAGGTGTATTTTAGAAAGCTGAAAACAGATGAAATTGTATATTATGTGGATACTTTCAAACCATTCGACAAAGCAGGCGCTTATGGCATCCAGGAGTGGATAGGGTACATTGCTATCAGAAAAATTGAAGGCTCATTTTATAATGTGATGGGCCTACCGATAACCAGGCTTTATGATGAGCTGGAGCGCTTTATACAACATTAACATCTGCTTAACAAAATAGATGATACATGTAGTTTTATTAATACGTAATTTTGTATCAAACTTTTAAAAAATTAATTATCATGAAAAGAATTATTGCCACATCGATGTTGTTATTTGTATTTACTTTATTTGTTACAACAGCTACCTATGCACAGGATAAAGCTCAGGAACCGGTAAAGAACGAACAGATTAAGCATAATTGCGCAGGTCATGCAAGTGATGCTGCCCCGGTAAAAAGCTGTGCAGGCCATGCTGATACCAAAGCATGCTGTGCCGGACAAGCCAATGCCAAAGGTTGTTGCAAAGGTGCAACTGAGAAAAAATGCCCCGCAACCTGCCCTCACCACAAATCAATGGAAATGGACAAAAGCAAAGCGGTTAATTCAAACGAAAAGAAAACCGACTCACCTGTAAAATAAAGAAATACAGAAAGTTAAAGTGAGGAAGCCTGCTCAGAAGAGTGGGCTTTTTTTATGGTTTGAGGTTCCATAAACCCCAGTTTTTGTCAACGGAGGGGCTGTGCAGAATAGAGGGGTTTTGTTCTTTTTTATTGATGAGCAATGATTCTTGTTTTATTGTTTTTGAAAGATAATCATATAGGTCTTTGTAACTGATATCTCCATTAGTTTCTTTAATTTTCTTTAAAAGGAAATAAGTAAAAATACCATGATTTTTTTCGTTGTAGGGAGCTGATGTTTCATTGCCGGAACTTGATGTAAAAACAACCATATTGCCTTTTAATTCTGCATCTTTCGGGTTTATTCTGACAGCTCTTGAGGCTTCCAGCGATTTGTTCCGGCCACCACCGCTAAAGCAGGCATCGAGAAAAACGGTAATTCTTTGCGAGGGGTATTCTGCAAGTTTGCTATACAGGTCATTAAGTCGTATGCCGTTTTTAATGTTGGAACCGGTCACATCAACGGGGACGAGATAAGCTTCACCAGTGCTTTCATCGGGGAACCCATGACCTGCGTAGTAGAAAAAAACTTCAGCTTGTCCGTTTGTTGTATTTATAATTCTGCTGAGTATTTCAATTTCATGGTTGAATGTGCCAGTGGTAGCATTGATTAGCAGTGTAATATTACGGTCGGGTATGCCCATTACGTTTGAGCAATATGTTTTAAATATCCGTGCGTCCTGTATGGCAAATTCCACATCCGATTCTTTGTCAATGCCTTTCTGATATGAGCTGTAATCCTCGTTGCCTATTATCAATGCAAAGCGGTTGGCATTTTTTGTTTGCAGAACAGGGATGTCTTTATCAACATCAGAGGTGTATGAAGCGGTGTCAATAACTGGTTCAGGTGGTTTAGTACCCACTTTAATATTATCTGGTGGTATATCCTTATTCATTTCCAGAATCAGATTATTTTCTGCTTTTGCATATTGTCCATAGCTTTCGGATAATTTCAGGACTATGTGTAAAATGGAATCGGTATAAGAATATTTTGGTGTAAAAGGGAATGTAATTTCCCATGTTTCGTTTGGTTTTAGTTCTTCCTTATCGTAGTCGGGCCTGTCATTTTCATTTACCAAAGGAGGTACAATAAAAACAGCTTTCAGGTTCTTTGCAGAGCCATGACCAACGTTTTGAATTTTAACTTTAAGTATTATTTCTTTTCCTGGTAAGGCTTTTCCTGCGTTTTCCATTACAAATTTATAGTCTGCAAGAATTATGCTGGGTGGCGTAAAAGCCAAAGAATGGAATTTAATGCTGAAAGGTTTCATGTCGTTGAAATTAGCTTCTTTTACCTTTACATCGAGCGTGACTTCGCCAGTTCCGATATCTTCATTTCCAGTCAGGGGAATTTCGAAGGTGTCTTGTTTATTGGGTGGTATAGTGCCTAATGCTATTTTAGAGGGGAAAACGATACCCCTGACTATGTCGGGTGAAGAAATCTCGGCCACTAGGTTTATGGCAGGCCCTTCCCCTGCATTTTTAACAGCAAAAATCAAACGGGCAGATTCTTTATAATTCAGGCATTTCGAATTTAACAGAGGCTTCAATGAGTTCCGGTTTAGGAGGCTTAACCACATCGAAAGTATTGAGAAACAATGGTTTGCTGACGGCTGAAAGGCTTTGTTTTTCAACATTTTTATAATAGTAATTGTTATCCACAGGCACTTTCCTTTTTAACAACAAAGCCCGTTTGTGAAATACATTAAACAAATCATAAACCCAAATAGCTGAAGCCACTCCTGTAAGCGCAAAGAAAAGGTTTTTCTGAAGCAGAGAACGTTTGTAAAGGGCGTCCACCTTGCTAAAATCTGTCGATGATTTGTAGGCTTCGTAATTAGCTGCTGAAGCAATATTGAGTATGATACCGGATGCCAGGCAAGCGTACGATAAACCGCCCAAAGCAAGTGATTTTTTATTATTGCTTAATTTTTGAGAGCCCCAGCCCGGATATATTAGGGATTTAAGCAAGTGGGGTGCGAGAGGGATTTCGGGGACAGGTGTGGCTTTGACATTGACAAAGATGTCATCTTTCAGGCCTACGCTATCGGCTTTATAATTCCAGAAAGCTTTTCGTTGCAGGCCACCATAAACTACTCCGGCGTCACCGCTTAGAGTCCTGGTTTTAATAACAGTGCCATTAGCGTGAGTAATTTTTATTTCGACAAAGTATTTGTCATTTTTAGCTGTGTTCTCAAGGTCATAAAACAGAATGGCATATTTACCGTCGTTCACGCAATTAATATTTCTTATTTCGGGTTTGGCTTTGGGCTGGCAAAAAACCGACAATGGAATAATGAATAAAAGCAGGGATATTATATTTTTCATGAGGATTAGTGTTTACTTTTTAATGTCTTTGCTTTTCTTTAAAGGGTTCAACTTTTGGGGAAGGAATAGACTGGATTATACGTAAAAGACCCTTTGTGTCGGAAGCTTGTATTTTTCGTTTTTTACCATCTGCAGCTTCCATTTCAACCAGGGTACAAATTGTACCCCAGTTGTTTTTAAGCATTTCATCACGACTAAGCATTCTTTTAATATATTGCTTAATATCTGTGCTTTCTGTTTATATTTCAACCACATCTTGTACTGAGAAATACCATTTTAGCTCATTTTCGTTCCATACAGCACGTATTTGCTTGCTTTCGAAAAGTTTTATGTTGCTCATAATGATTAAGTATAAGTTTTTGCCCTCGTTACCCCCTGCCCCCTGGAGGGGGCGTCCCCACTATGAAAAATGAGGTTTGTAGGTTGGTTATTTCATTTTTATTGTTTTAAAATTCATAAATATTTGCTTTTGCCCTCGCTACCCCCTGCCCCCTGGAGGGGGCGTCCCCCCTATGAAAAATGAGGTTTGTAGGTTGGTTGTTTCATTTTTATTGTTTTAAAATTCATAAATATTTGCTTTTGCCCTCGTTACCCCCTGCCCCCTGGAGGGGGTGGCCCCTTATGTCAATTTATATCGGGATGGCATCCCCTCAAGGGGATTAAGGGGTAGCGGTGGCTAAATATTTTTTGTTGTTTCATTATATCAATTTTTAATGAATTGTTTGACGGCTCCGTATTTTACATAATTGCCATCTGTTGCAAATGCCCGGAAATAGTACGTGATACCGCTTTGGACAGGCAGGGTGTCGGAAAAAGTTCCGGTGTTTTGTGCAGCGCCCAGGCTGAGTACTTCATCGTTTATGTTAGGCGCTGCCATGGTGTACGACCAACAGAAACCGTGATTTGTTACCGGATTAATGCCTAGGAGAATGATATTTCCCGACAATTTAACATCGGTGGTATTTAAAAACTGGAAAGTGTCGGTAGCCACGGTGAGTTCCGGCAGAACAACCATAGTTTCGTTGCCGTATATAACGGTATTGTCGTTTATTTTAACGTAAGCCCTTACGTAATAGTTTGTTGACAAATCAAGACCGGTGAGTGTGCTTGAAAAGGTGGTGTCATTATTCAGGGGGCCCAGGGATGTTTTGTAATTATTTACGGTAGGGTTTGTTGTTTCGGCCCAGCAATGGCCGTAATCGGCAATTGACAGTGAGCCGATACCGCTGATGATGCCGCTTACATTAGCCGAAGAAATGTTTAAAACCACGGGCAGTGAAGTGGCAACCGAAATGCCATTAAGCGCTGTAAGCGTAATTGTTATCACGTTGCCGTATATAATGTTATCCGCTTCGTTGATAAAGGCCCTTATGTAGTATGTTTCATAAGGTTCCAGATTGTCGATGCCTGCATGAAAAGCGCCTTTTTGAGCTGTTTGCGGCATCATGTACGAGGCGCTGTTAAGGGAGGGCTCCGGCAGGGTATCCCAGCAGAAGCCGTAGTTTTGTATGCCTTGTTTGCTGATATCCAACAGGCAGCCATAGGCTACAGCCGATGTGCCCCTGACAGACACCGAATCGGTATATACTTTATTGATACGCTCGGGTTTGGTGCAACTGCTGTTAAACATTATTGCTGCCGGTACAATAATTAAAATTATAAGATATTTTAAAAATTTTTTCATGTGGTTTTCTCAGCTTTAATCATTTTATTAACGGTATCTTTTAGCTCTTTCAGGTTATTCTGAATAATATGCCACACAATAGCAGGGTCAACTCCAAAGTAGCCATGAATAATGCGGTTACGCAAACCGGTTAAATTGCTCCATCCAACCATGGCGTATTTGCTTTTAAACTCTTTACTTATCTGATTGGCAGCTTCACCAATTATTTCAAAATTGCGGTAAACAGCATCTTTTGTTTTGTCATCACAGTAGAAAGCGTCATAATTCATGCCTTGGGTGTATTTAAACACTTTATTTATGGCTTCTGCAATATCTTCAAGTAAAAGGCAATTATCTCTTTCAGACATATATAAGTTCCCTTTCTATGAATTCCAACAAGTTCGGTTTTATGGCATTTTTGGAAACCAAATCCACTTTGGTTTTTAATATTTTTTCCAATGTGTCGGCAAGTTCAATAAACTCAATACCGATGGGTTCGTTGAACTCGACCATGATATCCACATCACTAGAGGCAGTTTGTTCGTGGCGTACATAAGAACCAAACAGCGCCATGTGCTTGATATTAAAGCGCTTGTATAATTTTCTTTTTTCTTTTTTTAAAAGTGCAATAATTTCTGTCAGAGACATAATATTAATATTTTGATGAATGATATTTAATTCACTGTTACTTTTTATATCAGATAACGGTAAATAACTCACTGCCGGTTCAGATGCCTGAGCAATATTTTTTGTTTTTCTTTTGGCCATTTTTTATTTTAATTTTTCTAAGCAGAAAATGAAATTTATAAATCAAATTTTATTGTTTTGTTTTTATTCTTTTACAGTTGGGATTCTATTTTTAATAGTACAAAGCATATAGTGATATATGGAATTATTTTTTTTCTTCTAACTTTTTCTCAAGTGCTTCAACTTTTTCTGATAACGCCTTAACAGCATTAATAAGCATATAAGTCATTGCTCCATTATCGACACCTAAGTATGTTGTTTCTTTACCATTTTCATCTTTATATATCCATTCATTTACCATATATGGTGCAATTTCTTTCAATTCTTGGGCAATTACGCCTATACCTGTATCTTTTGGCATACCTGCTTCACCTGTGTAGGTAAACCAAACGGGATTGATTTTTTTGATTTCTTCAAGACCACCGACATAAGGATTTATATTTGTTTTTAGGTTTTTATCGGAGGGTACTGTCCATGTGTTGGAGGTGGGCTTAGCTGCAGAGTTTTGAGAAAGATGAAGTTGATATGATGGAGTAGAATACCCAATTCCAATATTGCCATTTTGAATAATATACATTCTAGTTGTATTACCAGTAAAAAACCTTAAAGCACCCGGATATGATGAATTATCATTATCGCCATATAAACTTATAGCAGAACCTGTTGTTACATCTGATGTTACCCTTATCATAAGTAGTTCTCTGCCTACATCGCCACTATTTACAATATTTGAAGTAGAAGAACCTTCAATAATAAGATCGCCCTTAATGTGTAGTTTGCCTAATGGATTATTTGTTCCTATACCTACATTACCCCCTTTTTTTAAATACAAACGCCCCCCTGAAACCAAAGATTCTACAAAATCCAAATTATCGTTTTTTAGATTTAAATGCCACTGAGGAATATCGTCGTAGTTTCTAAAACTAATCATATCGGGATAATTGTATGAATCTGCTTTAATTATTAATTTACCTAATGGGTTGGGGTATGTGCTTGCTGTTCCAATAGCAACTTTTCCATTGGGACGAAAAATGTCATTGCCATTTACTTTCCATAATATTGTATCAACTTCTTTAGGTATAAGAACAAAATTTCCTTGACTTAAAAATAATGTGTCATTTGATAAACTTAATAGTTGTAATTCATTAGATGGATCCCAGTCTAAATCTACAGTACCGCCAATCTGAACAGAATTGCCACCGCTTATTGATAGGTTTGAACCGGATAAACTAAGGGTTTGATTATCGCTGTCTATAAAACTACCACCGTTTTTGCTTAAAGTTACAGTATTACCAACTTTGTTAATGTTTTGAATTTCATTCAGCGAATCTTTGTCGTAATCATCGGCTGCATTTCCTGCTTTTTCGGCATAGAGGGCATAAGGTACCGACAGTATTTGAGTGGTACCCATAAATGCGAAGTTTGTGTCGGCATCCACATCCAGTTCAACTTTAAGAAAGTAGTTGCCCAGCGCCCAGTCAATGTTGGAAAATTGCCCTGTTAACACAGTGCCGCCTCCCACTTTTAATGTTACAAGACCTAGTTCGTTGGTGGCTTTGCTGTGCGTTTCAGCGTAAATGCTACTGCCTAAAGCGCTGCCCTGAAGAATTGATATTTTAAAAGACACCAGCTTATTGGGGAGAATATTGCCGGTAGCATTGCGCACTACAGCCTGATAACTGATATATTGGGGGGATTGAGAAAAAATATTTGTCAGCAGAAGGGCAAAAATTAATGATGTGATGAGCCGTTTCATGGAATATGTATTTGTTAAAAAATTATCGGTATGGTAAAGGTAAAAAATTATTAAAAGATAAATGTTTGAGGTTGAATTTTTTTTAAATTTGTATAAATATTACTGGAGTTTCCCCATTTTTTCAGATAGGTTCAGGTTCTAATTCGGGGAATAAAGATAATTGAAAATCATTTAGTGTTATACCAATTTTTGTTTTTACTTTATCTATTCCGGTTTTGGTGTATT
>JAKIYU010000296.1 GCA_022708385.1 Bacteroidota bacterium
TGAATACAGCATCGTTGTGGATATTCCGGCTATCGACATGGATTCAACATACCATTTCAATCTCACTGCAAGCAATGACCAAACCTACGATGGTTACGACTTCGTTTACGACACAACAAAAATATACATCTACGATGCAACAGGTTTGATGCCACACAAGCTTCAGAAAACCATTGAACTGAATGTATATCCTAACCCCATTTCAACAAAAGCATATATCAAAATCGTCAATAATTCTTATAACGACATTGAGTACACTTTTAACATCTACGACTTAGCCGGCAAGCAGGTAAAAAGTTATTCAGGCACGACTAGCGATGGGTTTGAAATAACTTCCGAAGGTCTTGAAAATGGCATGTACCTGTACAACTTTACTCTCAACAGCAACCAGTTCGTTTCAGGAAAGTTGATTATCAGGAAATAACAAAATATGCTCAGATTTTCTCCTGGACATTTTTGAGAATATTGAACAGAAATTCACGCGCCCTGAATAATTGGGCTTTAACAGTACCAAGAGGCAATTCGAGCTCCTCCGAAATTTCTTCGTATGAATACTCTTTAAAGTATCTTAGTTCGACCAGCCTCCTGTAACGCGGTTTAAGTTTTTCAACAACTTCACGCAGCATCTTTATTTTCTGCTTTTCTATAAATTTTTCTTCAGGGTCCAGCGTATGCGACGGGATATTATGCGACATATCCATGGCATCGGCATCATCAAACGACCTGTCCAATGAAAAAGTGTATTTCTTTTTCTTCCGTATAAAATCAATGCAGTTGTTAGTGGCAATTTTAAAAAGCCAGGTACTAAATGCATAATCAGGCGTGTACTGCCGCAGATTCTTGAAAGCTTTCCCAAAGGCCTCTATGGTAAGGTCGTCAGCATCATCGGAATCATTTGTCATTTTAAGCATCATAAAATACAAAGAATCCTTGTAGTGATTCATCAACTCTGCGTATGCCTTTTGGTCACAGCATTCAAGCGCTTGACAAACAAGCTTGTAATCCCTTTGTGCTTTTTCTGTTAAATTGAGACCTAATTCCATTTCTTTTTTCTTGATACCATATTTGATATTGCTATCAATGGATTAATTATAGTAAAAAGAATATCTAATATTGGCGAAAGTAATAATAATTTTCTTTCTGATAACTTCTGCATACATTTTTTAAAAATAATTAGCTGCGAAATCAATCTCAGAATAAATAACGATACCATCACCGGAATATTATATTCTAACATAATCAGCCAGACAAATAAGATATAAAATAAAAGAGTGCTAACCGAATACGTACCCAGAATCAACTTTGAACTTAATTTATAATGCGGGTAAGTCGTATAATGTCTTCTCTTTTGTTTAATCCATTCGCTTAATGTTCTCTTTGGATATGTAAACATATGAGCTGCCGGATCAATCTCTATAACTGTGTTTTTACCCGTAGCTACCTGATTAATAAAAAGGTCATCATCTCCCGAACTTAATTGGTAATGTGTTGAAAAACCTTTTTTTTCGATAAATAATGAACGCCTGTACGACAGGTTCCTGCCTACACCCATATAGGGAATACCTGTTAATGCATAACTTAAATATTGAACAGCTGTAATAAACGTTTCATACCTGAAAAAACTATTTAGTAATTTGGGAGCCGGCACGTATGGACTGTAAGAAAGAACTATACGTTTATTCTCATCATAATAATTTCGTTGTATTAGCCTGAGCCATTGATTGGATGCCGGATAACAATCGGCATCAGTCAACACAAGAAATTCATTTTTTGCTGAACGGATGCCAAGAGCCAAAGGAAATTTTTTACCGCTGAAAAAATTAACATTCTTTTTGAAATTGATAACTTTCAGATGTGGATACTTTTCGCACATCTCTTTCAAAAGATACTGTGTCTCATCCTCCGACGCATCATCAACCACAACTACCTCGTAATCGGGGTAATCCTGTTCAAGAATCAGGGGAAGATGTTTCTTCAGATTAAGATATTCATTTTTAGCACAAATAATTACCGACAAAGGTTTATTCCTGTCCGATACTGTCTTTTTACGATAAAACGCCAACCGGCTAAAAATAAACCAGTAATATATAAGCTGTACCAGCAATACCGCTGCAAATAGAATAAAAAGATAAAATACAGGATTATCGGCCGAAAAATCAAAATCTAACATCATAACAAAAATCAACCTGCAAATTTATCTATTCTTTTAAATATAACTTATCTTTGAAAAAAAATAAAACGATGAAGTTTGAAGTAACAAGCACAGACAAGTCTTCAAATGCCAGAACAGGAAAGATTACAACAGCGCACGGACATATTGACACCCCCATTTTTATGCCGGTGGGCACAGCAGGTAGTGTAAAAGCTGTTCATACAAGGGAACTTGAAGAGGATATAAAAGCACAAATTATTCTCGGCAACACCTACCATCTCTACCTCAGGCCGGGTTTGGACATTCTCGAAAAAGCAGGCGGCCTTCACAAATTCAATGGCTGGAAAAAAAACATGCTTACCGATAGTGGCGG
>JAKIYU010000056.1 GCA_022708385.1 Bacteroidota bacterium
TGCCTATTTGCGAAGTTCCCTGCAGCCAAACAAGTGAATAATTTGGGGGGCCACTGGGTGTAAATCGCCATGCTTCATTGGTTGCTGTCCATTGAGATGTGTTTCTTCCCGGTGGTGTATAACCTAAGTTCCCTGCATTATTCTGTATGCCTATGACTGCGCGCCCACTATTCCAACCGGTACATAATGGTTTATTTTGAATATAAACTTCTATAACATTAGTGCTTTCGTATAAAACAATCTGATGCGTTGCCTTTAATGATGTGCAACTATACATGGCAACCTGATAAAAGTTTATAACAAAAGTGCGGCACGGGTAGCTTCCTAATAGGGCATATCTTAATGTACCGCTTACCGATGGGTCTATATCATGATAGGGGCCAAATATAGCATTGGTCGGTAAACTTGATGAAGGACAGGAGGCAGAAAAAGACCACGGACAAAAACCTCCGGCATTGGATGTGTTAAATGTTATTATACCATTGGAACCGACCACAATCTGGTTATAGTTATTGCCAAAAAAGCAAAAATTAAATGGCAGGTTAATGGCGCTGCTCCATGTATCGTCAATATTTACCATGATGGCTGTGCCAGTATTATAAGCATAAGGTGGCGAATAGGGTATGGACGAAACTGTATATGCTGTTGTTGAGCCGGTTTGCAGAAATGTTGCTGTAAGATTAGTACAGTTAGTACCGCATGACAGCGTTTGATCATTGCCAGCGTTTACATTCGGACAACCGGGTTGGGCATTTATTGAAATACAAATGAACAGAAAAAAAACAAAAAAAATTAATATCTGTGTTTTGAAGAAATAATTTCTTTGTTTTTTCATGTAAAGGATTGCCAGTTGTTAACTTTCAAAAGTAAAAATATTCCCGGAATAAAAAAAATAAATTATTAAACAAAAAATTTTTTATTTATTTATCACTTTTTAGAATTATTTTTATTATCTTTGATATAATAATATCTATAATAAATAATTATTTTACTATGAAATGTCCTATTTGTAATTTTCAGGAATTGGCCGACAATACAACATCATGTCCTGAATGTAAATCTGATATAGGTTTACTGAACGATGTTAAAACTGTTTCAAAAACCATAAGAAAGAACATAATTTATTTTATCTTTCTATTTCTGCTGTTTGTATGTATTATTTTAATTGGCTTGAAAGTTATTCACAAACAGAAAAACCTAATAAATAATGTACAACAGTCTGTAGAAAACCTGACAAAGGAAAATATTTCTCTTAAAAATACCCTTTCTGATTTACAGAAAAACAATCGGGTTGAAACCCCTGCAACGGCTGATACCATTACGAAACAAGACAAGAAATCTCAAACGGAGTACATTGTTCAAAAAAACGACAACCTCTGGATTATTGCCCAAAAATTTTATGGCTACGGGTTTAAATATAAAAAAATTGCCGACGATAATAACATCTCTAAACCTTATGTGGTGTTGGTTGGTACAAAACTGAAAATTAACCAGTAATAACGTGAAAAACAAATAAATATGAAAACACAAGCGCTGTTGACAAATTTTGGCGAAAAAGCCCTGGCTCAAATGAAAGAAATTCTCAATCTCAAAACAGACATTAAAAACCTGTCGCAGGAGCTACACGATTGCAGGAACCAATTGCAAAGGCAGATTATTGAAATATCTACACTGAAAAAAACACAACTGGAACTTGAACACCTTCTTAATGAGCATAAAGCCACCATACAGAAACTTGAAAACCTTATAGCAGAATGTAAAGCTTCAAAAGAAGCATTGGAAACTCGTGTTACGGAGTTAAATCAAACAATTTTAGGTAAGGACGAATGTATTAAAACCTTAAACAAGGATATAGAGGGACTGAAACTTACCAATGAAAATCTCGAAACCAAAAATGCTGAACTCCTGAGCGAAATTGCTTCCGGAAAAGAAGTTGTAAAAGAATATGAAGCAGAAATACAACGTCTTAACGGATTATTTGAACAAAAGAAAAAAGTAGTGACCAGAAAGAAAAATTAATTTTCATTTCTATACTAATCAACTTGACTTAATAGGTTATGATTGAATTATGCATAAAATCAATAAATTCCAAGTTCTTTAGAAACAATCTTTGTGATAGCCACTGTAACTAATTTGCCGTTTGAACAATAAGGCCCATTTAAATAATATTTCTTTGAATCGGCAGGAACATTCGTAAAAACCAGATCCTTAATGCAATAGACTTGACCTGTTATATTTCCTAAAAATTGAACAGATACAAATACTTTGTCAAGTAAATAACCTGAGTTATTTTGAATATAAACTTTAACATTATCAGTTCCGAATAATTTTGTATCATAGGTAACAGAAGTCAGAACATAGCTATAAATATTTTTAGCAACTAATAAACGTTTTGCAATATCAGTAGAGGTTTCAAGCACTTCACCTATTTTATTATTAGTATTTTCTCTTTTAGTTTCTTTTGAAATTGTTTTTTCCAATTCATAAACATTTTTTTTATTTTTCTTGATAACATAAGATGCTTCCAAATATCTTCCATCCTTGTCTTTAACACGGATAGTTTGAATTATATTAGCAATGGTAGTATCTTCAAAAATTATTATGAAATTGTAATCGGTTTTAATTAAATTATTAACTTGAACATTGTATTGTGGCTCATCATTTTGCTTGATGCCATTAACAACAACATAGAACTTCTCTCCTGTTTCTGTGTAGAATTCAAGATTAGATTGACATATGGCTAATTTATATGAAGATATTAAAATAAGAGAAATAATATAAAATTTCATATGTTTATAAATTATAGAATATAAAAAAATAGTTTCTAATTAAAAACTTAGTACATGACAATAATTATAATTAATTGAATACCAACAAAATATATTAATAACTTTTAATAACCTCTGTCTATAAAAATTGCGTAACAATCTGATATTCATTATAATAAATGATAAATTATCACATCTAACACTAAGATATATAAATACCAAATTTGAAAGTAAAGATAGTATTTTAAATGACTCATTAGTGCAAATTTTCAGAAAAGAAATGAATTTAGCACGCAAAAAGTTCGACAGCGTTAAAACACTATAAAGTGTAGTGTAAAATTTCATGTAGCCTTATGTCTTGATTGTCAGATATTAGCATTACCTTTGCAGCTCGAAAAAAACAGCTGTTTTAATGCAAAATATCAAAAACATAGCTATTATAGCACATGTTGACCATGGTAAAACCACTTTGGTTGACCGCATCCTGTATCAGGTGCGCTTGTTCAGGGATAATCAGAACATGGGGGAATTGATACTCGACAGTAATGACCTCGAAAGAGAAAGAGGTATAACCATTTTGGCCAAGAATGTATCGGTCCGTTACAAGGGCTTCAAGATCAATATAATAGATACACCCGGACATGCTGATTTTGGAGGCGAGGTTGAAAGAGTGCTTAATATGGCCGATGGCGTCCTGTTACTTGTTGATGCTTTTGAAGGCCCCATGCCTCAAACGCGTTTTGTACTCGAAAAGGCCCTGGCACTTAAGAAAAAACCTGTTGTTGTCATCAATAAAGTGGATAAACCTAATTGCAATCCCGACCTTACACATGAAGCTGTTTTCGACCTTATGTATTCTCTCGGCGCTGACGAAGACCAGCTTAATTTTCCGACTGTTTATGGATCTGCCAAGCAGGGATGGATGTCGGACAGTTGGAAAAATGTTACCTCTGATGTAAGCCACCTGCTGGATGTTATCCTTGAATTTATACCCTCTCAGAAAATTGAAGCAGGTAACCTGCAGATGATGATTACCTCTCTTGATTATTCCTCTTATATCGGGCGTATTGCTATTGGCCGCATATCGAGAGGAAGCCTTAAAACAGGCATGAATGTATCTCTTGTAAAAAGAGATGGCTCCATTGAAAAAACCAAAATTAAGGAACTATACATATTTGAAGGGCTTGGTAAAGAAAGAATAAAACATGAGATTTTCGCCGGAGAAATTTGTGCACTGCTGGGCCCTGAGAATTTCGATATAGGTGACACTATTGCTGACTTTGAAAATCCCGAAGGCCTTACGCCAATTAATATTGATGAGCCAACGATGAGCATGCTTTTTACTATAAACAATTCCCCTTTTTTCGGAAAGGATGGGAAATTTGTTACGTCACGCCATCTACGCGAGCGGCTGTATAAAGAAACGGAAAAAAACCTGGCCCTCAGGGTGGAAGAAACGGAATCGCCCGATGCTTACATTGTTTACGGACGCGGTATTTTACATTTGTCTATTCTTATCGAAACCATGAGAAGAGAGGGCTACGAGCTTCAGGTAGGACAACCCAAAGTGATTATTAAAGAAATTAACGGCGTTAAGTGCGAACCTGTAGAACAACTTTCTATAAATGTTCCTCCTGCTTTTTCGGGCAAAATTATCGAAATTGTTAGTACCCGTAAAGCAGATTTGTTGAGTATTGAAACCCGCAACGACCGCACTTATCTCGAATTTTCAATTGCTTCAAGAGGGTTAATAGGTCTGCTTAATATTTTACTTACAGTTTCTGAGGGGGAAGTTGTGATGTCGCACCGCCTCAAATGTTTCGAGCCATTGAAAGGCAACATCATCCCCAAACGCAATGGTGCCCTCATAGCTATGGAAAAAGGGATGGCTATTGCCTATTCGCTTAACAGGCTACAAGACAGGGGGACTTTTTTTATCAACCCTAACGACCCCGTATATGCAGGGCAGGTCATTGGTGAACATATACGCACCGACGACCTCACCATTAATGTTATCCATACAAAGAAACTTTCAAATATGCGCGCATCGGGCAGTGATGAAAAAATGGCCATCATTCCGGCACGAAAATTTTCGCTCGAAGACTATCTCGAGTATATTGCCGATGATGAATATCTCGAAATTACCCCTAATTCTTTAAGGTTAAGGAAAATTATTATGGATGAAACTGAAAGGAAAAGGGCCAAAAAAGTACAGGAGTAATTTTATTTCTGACCAAATACAAGGGCTGTATAGATATACAGCTCGGCGCTTTTCCATCCGTCCCAGCCCAATCCCGCTTTATCGCGCGAACAATGGCCGAGAAATTCCTCCAGCGACCAGCCTGTTTCGGTGGCAACCTGTGGCAGGAAAGTGCCCGAGCGCCCGCCCTTACGGATATATATGCCGTGTTTCCCCAAAATTATTTCTTTTTCCGATTCAATGCGTTTCATAGGGGAAAGTACAGATATTTCTATTTGAATGGCATCCAGTTCACTTGCCGTAACAGGCTTGAAACGCGTATCCTGTGTGGCCGATGCAATAGCCATCTCCTGCACGGTCATATAAAGGGGGTCATTGGTATAAAAACGCCCTATACAGCCACGCAGCGCTTTGTTTTCGTAAAGCGACACAAAAACCCCCAGGTGGGCATGAAGGGCAGGGGGGAACGAATCAGGGGTTAATGGGGCTTTTTTACCTCCGGGAATATAGTCCTGAAGCGTCTTCTTAACAAGATTAATAAGAATACTTTTCTCTTCGCTTGTTAAACTAAACTCCTTATCGTCGTTTTTTACTTCGCTTGCTATCACCGGCTTTATACCTTCTGCACCGGTACTGAAGGCTATGGCGGCATAACCCACCACCCTGTCTTTTTCGCCATATTCCGAATCGCCCGAATTGGTCATCTCAATAATACGGGGCGTTATTTCTTTATACTTTTCAGTCATCTTTAGCAAAGTCATTACCGACGACCAGCCGCACAGGCTGGTGGCCAGATTTTTTACACCTTCTTTTTCGTTGGCAGCCAGTTGTTCATAAAGAAGTTTGCTGCTGTTTTTCAGTATGGCCGCTGTTGTCAGGCTGTCTATCCTGTGAGCATCGGCGTATTTCGGATAATGCGAAAAGTCCGAGCTGATAACAAAAAGATTTTCCGAGTTAAAGTAGGGGAAGAGGGCGTTGGCAATTTTATCGAGGGTGCCGTTAGATTGTGTGCCGATTATAATAGGCACTATCTGAATGTCGTTTCCAAGATGGTACTGGATAAAAGGCAGCTGTACCTCGAGGCTGTGCTCGCGGGCATGCGCATCATACCGATAGGTAATGCAGGTGTTTTCATCATCGAGCTTTTTACCCAGTTCGGTGTTTACTTTAACCACACCCAGGGGTGTTTCGTAATTCCCGAAAAAGTAAACCGAAGCTCCATCGAAAGCCACATTGTGACTGGATGTAATGACAAAAATATTTTTGTACTTTTTATTTTTATCTATCTGGTTATAGGCCGAAGCAGCGGTGGTTCCCGAAAACACATAACCGGCATGGGGCACAACGATGGCAATAACATCTTTTGTGGTGCAGGGCCGAGCTTTTTCGAACATGTGCTTAAGGTCTCTTCTGAGGGTATCGGGGTGGGCAGGGTAAAATTGCCCTGCAAAGGCAGGTCTGAGATTGAGATGTCCCTTGTCATCTCCCTGCGCATGACATGATGAAAACAGTTTCATAAAAAAAACTAATATTAATGTTTTGACAATGATTCCGGATAAGTTTTGCATACTTTTTTGAAAACGCTTGTTTTATCCAAAATTAAATAAAAATATTAAATTTGAGCTAATCTTTTTTTAAACTGTGAGTATGGCATTCCCGGTTAAACCTGCAAGATTGATGACGGCTACCATTTTGGCTTACGGAATGACTACAGTACTCACACAACTTGTACTGACGCGGGAATTTTTAAGTTATTTCAACGCTAATGAGCTTACCATTGGTGTCGTTCTTTTTGTCTGGATGAGTCTGGTAGCCCTGGGCGCCTGGACAGCGAAATATCTAAAACGTCACATAAAAAGTCTGCGGCTGCTCTTTCCTGTGCTGCTTGCTATGGGTCTTACCCCTGTGCTTACACTTTTTTTTATGCGTTTTTTAAGGCTGATGCTATCCCATCCAGGAGAATTAGTAAGCCTTAACAGCATTGTCCTTGCAGCCTGGGCAGGTATGTTTGTGTTTTGTTTTATTTCGGGTTTTTTATTTGTTCTCCTCAGCAGGCTAAGCGGGGACTGCTTTAAGGGCAATACCGTCAACAGGGTTTATTATATCGAAACAGCAGGCAGTGTTGCAGGCGGCCTGTTGTTTACATTCGTACTGACCTATCACCTAAAACCGTTCGGGGTTATGCGCCTCGCTTCTCTGCTGAATTTATCCTGCTTGCTCTTGTGGGCATTGTATTATAAGAAAAAACTATGGCTTTCGCTTTCCCTGCTGCTTATACTGGCGGTTTCTCTGTTATCGGTAGTAAATCTTGACCTTATTACTAAAAAAGGTTTTTATGGTAAACAGGAAATTATTAAAGACCTTGAAACACCTTATGGTAACCTGATTGTAACGCGCACAGGAGAACAATTGAATTTTTTCCAGAATGGCTTGCTCGAGTATGCTACTGGCGATGTGGCCCTGGCAGAGGAAAAGGTACACTACGCCATGCTCAGGCACAGAGCGCCACGTAATGTGCTTCTTATTTCAGGCGGTATGACGGGCACTGTGAACGAACTTTCCAAATATAAAGGCGTTCAAACGTGTTACGTTGAAATGAATCCCTATATACCGGATATTGCTGAAGAATTCAGCCTGATGTACGAAAAACCTGCGCAGCTAATTATACAGGATCCTCTTATTTTTCTGAAACAAACCGAACAGAAGTTCGATGTCATTATTACCGATATGCCCGAACCATCCTGCGCACAGACAAACAGGTTTTACACCAAAGAATATTTCAGCCTTCTCAGCCGGCATCTTAACAGGAATGGCATCGTTGTTACAGCTCTGGAGAGTACGGCCCGGTACATGAATACGGAGGCCCTTTTGTTGCATTCAGTCATTTTTAATACCTTGTCTGCCATTTTCAAACAAGTGCTTATATTGCCAGGTGGGAAAAACTTTTTTCTTGCTTCCGACACAGCTATAAGCAGATACCTGTCGGAGGGGTATTATGCGAAGAATATTAACACCATTTATGTTAACCCTTATTATATAGACGATTTGGAAATGGCTGTGCGGAGCAGGAAAATGCTAGCCGAACTCGACCGTGATGCACCCGTAAACACCGCTCTAAAGCCCCTGGCCTACAACCTGCAGAACAAATACTGGATGAGCCGTTCAGGGGCGGGCTTTTCATTGCTCATACCACTGATACTGATTATTATGCTGGTTGTTTTTACACGCTTCAACAGCCTTAATTTATGCCTTTTTACCACAGGGTTTACGGGTTGTGGTTCCGAAATGCTTATCATCATTATTTTTCAGGCTTTTTACGGTTATGTTTACAGTAGCCTCGGCCTGATAGTGGCTGTATTTATGGGAGGTATTGCTACCGGTGCCTGGTGGGGAAGCCACATAAAAACCAGAGCAAAAAATCTGAACATGGTCGCTGTTCAGGGGCTTATTGCGATAATGCTTGCAGCCCTTGCCCTCATGGCGCCCCTCTTACAGCAACTGAACAGCCCGTTCGTTGTAAAATTATTGATTTACGGTATGGCCTTTTTAATTTCCCTATTAACAGGTAGCGCCTTTGGCCTGGCCACTCTTTTTACTCAAAAAGACACTAACGGCCAGAGTTCGTCACTTTACAGCTCGGATATGGCAGGGAGTGCCTTGGGAGCCTTGCTTGTTTCGGTAGTGCTGGTTCCGGTCTGGGGCATAACTGCCACCTTACTTGGCCTGGCAGCGCTAAACCTGCTGAGTGCAGTTTATTTGCGGATAGCCAACAGGTCTCTGGCATAAGCTGCGGGTTATCTCTGAAAGATTTGGATGTGTGGACATAGGGGCGATGCATCTATATATTTTATAAATAATTGAATATAAGAGTAATATGAAATTTGTAATATGTAGTTAATAATATATTGTTAATATTATAAACTAATGATGCGAAAAAATTTTAAAAGTTTGGGAAAATAAAAACCAAAAATATTTTACCAATTATTCGTACGATTTCAACGGAAATTTCTTAACTTTGAATAGAAAAGACGCTCAACCTCAATATATGGACAGCCTCACCTACAGTTATTATACTTCGACAAATGCTTATTACAACGGGCAGCAGATAAACCGCTTGCAGGAAGTAGAAGACAAGGCAGGGGCCACGGCTTATCCGCTCGATTTTGAGGGTACCTCAGAATATTTTTATGATAATATCGGGAATCTGATAACAGACACACGCGATAGTATTAAAGAGATTGTATGGACTACTTACGGAAAAGTAAGCAAAGTAGAACGTGAGAGCGGTTGCAAAAAGCCCGACCTTGAATTTTTATATGACCCATTAGGTAACAGATTATGTAAGATTGTGAAACCACGACCGGCAGGAATACCCACCAACCAGAATGAATGGACGTTTACGTGGTATTTAAGAGATACACAGGGAAACATAATGGGAGTTTATACGGAAACACATGATGAAGATGATGCATATTTAAGTACAAATGAGTTCCCCATGTATGGCAGTGCACGTTTGGGAGTGCAAAATGCATCTGACACATTATCGCATATTACATACACACAAAGTACTTTCGATGCAGATGGTTTTTATACTTCGAGTTACGAAAATGTACCACTGAACGAGACTGACACAAACTCCTACCATTACTATCCTTTACAAAAACAATACGAGCTCACCAACCACCTGGGGAATGTACTGGCAACCATAAGTGCAAGACCAAGATTAATTTTTGATAACCAGACTTTCCAATATAAAGAAGCTGATGTGATAAGCGTTTCGGATTACTTTGGGTTTGGCATGTTGATGCCTGGGAGACAGTGGAATAGTGGTTCTTATCGCCACGGGTTTAATGGTTTTGAGCGAGACGATGAAATGAAAGGAGCAGGAAACTGGTACTCATTTGGCGATTATGGATACGATTCTCGAATAGTTCAAAGACCATCTGTTGACCCGTTAGCAAGTGAGGCTCCGGGATGGAGTCCATATAGAGCTTTTTACTGCAATCCAATATATTGGACTGACCCAACGGGGATGTTAGAAGATGGATTTACGGTCGATAAATTAGGAAATATTGAACGTGTTGATGATACAGGTGGCGAAGAGTTTGATGTGCTTTATAATAAGGAAAAGTATGATGCAGGTAAAAAATCATATAATAATACAGGTAGTGGCGATAATGGAATTAAAATGGATAAGAATATACTTAGCAATGTAAGGCACCAAGAGGAAACTTACAAAGATTATTATGAGGATGGTAGTGATGTTACGGTTGTTCAGGATTATATGGTTATGAAAAATGACGATAAAGCAGCGAACTTATTTAAGTTCATGGCTAAAAATACTACTGTCGAATGGGATCACATGAAAATTGGTAATGAGAAAGGTTTAAACGGTCTTAATGTTTTAATTACTACGCATGATGATAGTTGGGTTGGTAGTTCAAATATTAGAACTTTTTTGCTTAATAAAGGATGGGAATATAGAGGAGTAGACCATAATCATCCGAGCGGTAATTTTAAGCCTTCGGGATGGAGTGGCGACCTTGGTGTTGGGGAAAGTATTCTCAAAACATCGCCAAATTGTATATTTAGGATATACACATCACAAGATGCTAAATATCACACATATACCATCCCTAAAAGATAACTTATGAAATTGTTTTATATAATAATTTTCGCAAGTATAATCTTCTGTGGTTTTGGTTGCCAGAATGAAAATGGTAAGAAAAAATTATTGAATAGTGAAGTATCTGAATGTGATACATTATTGGTTGGTAAAGAATATTTAGAAATTTCGTTACCTATATATGATATTGATACAGCGTTTAATAAATTTTTAGATTCAATAATTAACGCAGAAAAGCAGTGTCCTTTTTATAATTCTTGTAAAAGTGGATTTGTATTTACAGTAACATGTGACTCGGGGAAATATAGCATACAAGTATCCTCTGTGAATATTTATTGTTTTAACTATCCTGAGAGCGAAGGGTTATTTGAATATAAAAAGCATAGGTTTATTATAGATAGTTACTGTAATATCAATGCTCTACACAAGTCAGATAAGATGTTTTTGGTTAAGTATTTAAAACTTGATTATTTAAATAAACCATTAAATAATGATGACAGATATTCTACGTGGTATTTTGATTATGTAAATAATGAAATCCTTTGTAAAGGACAGCAACCATGTTATAAATAATAGAAGCCCCTACTGCGGGGCTTTTTTATTTTAGAAAAGCCTGTAATTTATTTTTAGCCAAAAAAGCATCCAGAAATTTATAGATACATGTTTTATCTTCATCGGGCAACTCATTAATCCCCGCTCGCCCAAGTCTTCAAAATAAAAAGTTGCTCGGCGAAGTTTTGTGAGCAGATAAGTGCGATGGCTAACTTCGTCGGACATAAACTTTAGTTTTCAAACTAACATAATG